>JAJXWN010000116.1 GCA_021781595.1 bacterium
GAGCGGGTCGGTCCACCCGGGATTCGCGACCAATCCTCGGCCCGAGTAGTTCGCCTGCCAGGTTCGCTGCACGAAATCGGAATCGGAGGCCGCCGTGGTCCACTGGTGGCCCTGCGCCGTAACTTCACCGTCGGCGTCGAAGTTCGTGAAGAGCGTTCCGTGACGTGCGAGCGCATAGAGATTTGGAAGTTCGCGTGCCCCGTAGAGTGCGAGATGCGGATCCGCCCAGTGCCCGAGTCCGGGATAGGCGCCGAACTCTTCGTCGAAAGTCTTGTTTTCGCGCAGAATCAGCACGACCGTGTGGACGTTGCGGCGCAACGCTGCCGCCAGTTTGGCGTTTCGCGCTACGAGCGAGGCGCGTTGTGCCGGTAAGAAGCGGTTCTGCGCGAGCGCGTCGCGGGTAAAGCGAGCGAGACGGGCGCTTGGAATAGGCAGTGCGACACGCTGCACAAGGCCGCCCATCATGTCACCGATCCACTGGTGGCGCAGGTTCGGACCGGCGCCGAGGCCTTTCGCGGCGACGGCATAGAGCGCGTTCGGTGCGGCGGTGAGTGCGGTGGGATACCAACCCGTGGGAATGCGGCCCAGCAACGCGCCGGTGCGCGCGTCGAAGACGGCCACGTCGTCGTTGCCGGCGTCGGCTACGTAGAGGCGGCCTCGCTCGAATGCGAGCCCGTTCGGGTTGGAACCAGGCCGCGCGCCTGGATACGGCGCGACGCTGAACGTGCGCGTCAGGCGTTGCGTCACGACGTTGACTTCAGCGACGCGATCGGCATTCGCGAGGGCCACGAAGGCCTGCGCCGAGCGCGGATTGCCAAGCACTGCGATCGGATGAATGCCGGGCGCGGTGTCCCTGCGGCCGGTATGGGGTCCTAGCGAGATGCGGCCGGCCGATCGGAACGTGGATGCATCGATCAGCGCGACGGCGTTCTCGCCCCAGAGCGAGACGACGAGGACTCGCCCGCGATCGGAGAGCGCGAGGGCGTTGGGATAGGAACCGACGTTCAGATAGCGGACCGCACCGGTTGCCAGATCGATGCGTGCTACGGCATTGGCGAGCAATCCAGCCGCATACAGGTGTCTTTCGTGCGGTCCGAGAGCGAGGGCGTCGGGATAGAAGAGGCGTTTGCCGCGGCCGCGCTCACCGGCATACATATATGGGTATTGCCCGTGTGGAAAGCGCTGCGCGGCGAGCGCGTAGCGGCGCAGGATCTTCGGTTTTCCGCCCGCGGTCGCGATCGCGAGCACGTCGTCCGCGTTACCGCCCGCTGCGTAGAGCGTCCCATTGGGGCCGGCTGCAAGACCTTGGAAGAAGTCTTGGTGGTCGAGTATCAGGTTGCCTATACCCGTCCCTCCGCGCGACTGCCGCGGATACGCGACGACCGCTCCGCGCCGCGCGAGCGTCGCTGCGTCGTAGAGCGTGAGGGTCTGCGTGCGCGTCGACCCGTCGGCGAGCACCGCGACGAACCTTCCGACACGCGCGACGGCACTGGGGAAGTTCGGCGTAGCCGCTATCGTGCCGACCGGCGCAACCTCTCGCCCGGTCGGCAGATCGTGCGTGTAGGCGGCACGATCGGTCGCTCGAATCGTGACCGGAGCTGCTAATGCGGCGGCATTAGGGACCGCCGCGCCGCTTGCCGAAGGAAGCGCGAGGATGAGTGCGATGGCGGTCCAGGATGCTGACGGCGTGATGCGCATGACGATCCCTCACGTACCGGAAAAAATTCAGAGGATCCCGGCTTCGCGCGAGCGATGCGGATTTCCCAGGCTCGGGGCTATGCCATATTCTTGCCGGGATCCGCATCGAAGAGCTTGGTCGCGACGGCCAAGTCGTGCGATAATGCCACGATGAACGCGAATCCGGCAATCATTCAAGGCGGCATGGGCGCGGGGGTTTCGTCGTGGCGGCTCGCGCGAGCGGTCTCGGCCCTCGGGCAGCTCGGCGTGGTCTCGGGAACGGCTCTCGACCAGATCTTCGCGCGGCGCCTGCAAGACGGGGATCCGGGCGGCCACATGTGGCGAGGCTTGCTTCGTTTTCCTTTCCGCGAGATGGGAGAGCGCGTCTGGAAGGCTTATTACCGGGCGGGTGGCAAGCGAGAAGATGAGCCATACGTTGCGGTTCCGATGCATGCCAAAGAGAGAGTGCGGGAGCTCGAGGAGTTGTGCATCGTAGCCAATTTCGTCGAAGTCGGGCTAGCACGCGAAGGCCACGAATGGCCGGTCGGCATCAACTATCTAGAGAAGATTCATATTCCGCACCTGCCTTCGATCTACGGTGCATTGCTGGCCGGTGTCGGCTACGTGTTGATGGGTGCGGGCGTCCCTCTCCGGATACCGGGCGTGCTCGATCTGCTCGCGGAGCACCGGGCCGCGGCCTATCCGTTGCACGTTACGGGCGTGCCGAGCGGCGACGACCGTACGACGTTCGATCCGCGCGAGTTCATGGAACGCGATGTCATGCCGCTGACGCGACCGAAATTTCTCGCGATCGTCTCTTCAAATACGTTGGCGGTGACGATGCAGAAGAAGGCGAACGGGCGAGTCGACGGGTTCGTGATCGAAGGGCAGTCGGCGGGGGGGCATAACGCGCCGCCGCGCGGGAAACTCCAGCTCGATGCGGCCGGCGAGGCGAGTTATGGCGAGCGCGACGTGGTCGACCTTGCCAAGATACGCGAGCTCGGCTTGCCATTCTGGCTTGCGGGCGGCTACGGTTCGCGAGAAAAGTTCCGCGAAGCGCTGGGCGCGGGCGCGGCGGGGATTCAGGTCGGCACGGCGTTCGCGTACTGCGCTGAATCGGGACTGCGCGAAGACTACAAGCGCTTGCTCCTCGAGAAGGTAGCCTCGGGAACGGCACGCGTGCGAAGCGACGTCCGCGCCTCCCCAACGAGCTTTCCGTTCAAGATTGCCGAGCTTGAAGGCACGACATCTGAAGCCGACGTGTATCGCAGCAGAGCGCGCATCTGCGATCTGGGCTACTTGCGCGAAGCCTACAGGACTGCCGACGGCGAGATCGGCTACCGTTGTCCGGCCGAACCCGTTTCGCTCTACGTAGCCAAGGGCGGAAAGCGCGAGAACACGGTTGGAAAGCGGTGCTTGTGCAATTCGCTGCTCGCGACGATCGGCCACCCTCAGGTTCGTAAGGGGAAACGCGTTGAGAGCGGCTTGGTGACCTCTGGCTTCGATCTAGCCGGCATCGGCCGCTTTTTCCCGGCCGGCAGCTCGCAGTACAGCGCGGCGGACGTGATAGCGCATCTGCTCGGCGCATGATGCGAACCCAACGCGACGCTTTGGCTTAGACGCCGCCGATCGGTTCGTACGCCTCAATCTGCTTGCGGCGCCGGGGATCCATGCTCGGCGGTTTGCCGCGCAGTAACGATATGGCGGCGGCCGCAACCGCGAGGAAGGCGAAGAGGTAGAGCACGTCGCGAATCCCTGTGAGTAATTCGTGCGGCGGAGCACTCAGCGTCGTGCGCGCAATGCCCGGGAACGCATCGATTCGCCATGCCAACAGGGCCGAAGCGATGGCGACGCCAAGGCTCGTGCCGAGCGTGCGCGTGACGTTGAGGACGCCGCCGGCGGCGCCCAGACGATGGCTGGGAGCCGCGCCCATGATCGCGCTGTTGTTGGGAGCGGTGAATAGGCCCTGTCCGACGCCGAAGAGGATCAGCATCGCCGTGAGGAGCGGGAGCGTCTGCGCGCTGCCGTTGAGCGAAAACGCGAGCACGGCGAGCGAGACCGCCGCGAGCATCATGCCGGCGAACGTCAACGGGCGCGGCCCGAGGCGATCGGAGAATGCGCCGCTCAGCGGCGCGGCGATGCCGAGTGCGAGCGGAATCGCCGTAAGCCGCAAGCCTGCGGCAAACGGCGAATCCGAGTAGCCGCGCTCGAGTGCGAACGGCAGCAGTAAGAAGACGCCGAAAAGTAGCCCATAGGAGATCAAACCGGCCGCGTTTCCGGCGCTGAATGCGTGCGAACGGAACAGGTCGAGATCGACGAGCGGCGGCTTCGCGTACCGTTCGTGCCAAACGAACGTGGCGAGCAACGCGAACCCGCCAAGGATCGATACGACGAACGCCGGCGACGTGGCGCCCCAATTCGAGACTTCGCTCAGCGCCAAGAGGATGAGTGCGAGTGTCGGCGTGAGCAGACTCGCCCCCCACCAATCGAAACCGCGTTCGCCGTGGCGTAGCCCTTGCGTACGGGGAAGGACGAACCAGCCGAGGATCGTTCCGACGATTCCGGCTGGAACGTTGATCCAGAAGACCCAGCGCCAACCGATGGCTTGAATGAGGAGTCCGCCGAGCGCCGGTCCCAAGGAAAGGCCGATCGCTTGTGCCGCACCCTGCACGCCGATGGCGCGGCCTCGCCGCTCGGGACCCGCCGCTGCCGTGATGATGGCGACGCTGTTGGCCTGCAGCAATCCCGCTCCTAGCGCTTGCAAGACGCGAGCGCCGATCAAGAACGCGAGCGACGGCGCGAAACCGCACAGCGCCGAACCGAGGATGAAGATCAGGAAACCGCCGGTGTAAAGGATTTTGCGACCGAAGATATCCGCAAGGCGACCGAAGATCGGCAGCGTCGCCGCGAGTACCAACAGGTAGCCCAGCGCGATCCAGCTGACGTCGGGGAGAGAAGCCTTGAAGGTGGCTTGGAGCGTCGGCAAGACGAGCTGCGCAATACTCGCGTCGAGCTGACCCATAAAGGCGCCGATACAAACGGTGCCGACAACGAGCCAGGGATACGACGGTAATGCCGCGAGTGCCGAAAGCGGGCCGGGCTCTCGATGCTCCTTCGCGTGCCCCGAGGGCGCAACATCCATGTTATTGACGGATGCGACGAGCGGCGACGGAAAGCCTCCGCGTCGTCTTTTCGTTCGTCATGGTGGGCGGTAGAAGGATTGAACTTCTGACCTCTTCCGTGTCAAGGAAGCGCTCTCCCACTGAGCTAACCGCCCGCACCAGAACCCGAGGACCCAAGGGTTGGTCGCCGGTGAAAGCAATCCTCCGAGAAGCCGCGGGGAGTTGCCGCAAGCGGGGCCGAAGCCAGCGCCATGGACGCTCTCGAAACATCGATACACGAAGTGCTGCGCTTACCTTCTCCGGCGCCGCAGCCTCAAGCGCTCGCGCATGACGGCGAGCACCTGTGGCTCGGTTCTTGGGAGACTCGCCGCATATACGGGATCGACCCACGGCACGGTACGGTTTTCGAGGAGACGAATGCGCCGGGGCAACCGGTCGGCGGCGTCTCGGTCGGTGACGAGCTGCGTTTCGTGCTTCGCGAAAACGGGGAAGCGAACAATCGATTTATCCGCCGCTTTCTTCCGGGACACGGCTTCAAGGATCGTGACGTCGTACCGTGCCCCGACGACACGGGTTCGTTCCTCGCCTTCGACGGGTCACACCTGTGGCTCAGCCAACGGCACAACAGGCGTGTACTCGAATTGGACGCATCGTATGCGGTGAAGCGCACGCTTGAAATCGCCCTCGCCGAGATCGTCGGCATCGTTTGGGTCGGCGACGCTCTCTATCTTTCGCTCTGGTATCGGGACGAGCGGGTGTGCCGCATCGCGCGAGTGGATCGGGCCGAGGGCTCGACCGTAATGCCGATAGCGAACGTTCCGTTTGCCGGCATCTCGCTGACACACGACGGCATGCATTTCTGGGCCAACGACTTCAAAGAGAACGCTATCGTTGCTTTTACGCTGTAGGGAGCAGCGCGTGGATCGCCTTCTTCGCGATCTCCGTCGCGGTGCCGAGGCCGAGGCGCTCGGTGTCGATCGCGAGGTCGTAATCTCTGGAGTCGTACATGTCGGTGGCGAAGAAGTGTTGTAGGAATCGCCGCCGGAGATCGTCGGTTTTTCGTACGCGTTCGGCAGCTTCATCCTGGGAGATGTTGAAGCGCCGGGCCACCTGCTCGGTGCGCCACGCGCGCCCGGCTACGAGCAGCAGCGAGAAAAATTCATGGGTCTGCCGGTGCTCTGCGAGAAGTCTCGGGCCGCCGTGACCGATCAGCACGACGTTGCCGGAAGCGGCACGCTCCAACACGAGATCGCGTATTCCGTCGAGAATCGCCTGCTCGGTCGTGCGCCACTCCAACGCCTGTACGAGCGCCGTCGCGCGTGCGAAGTCTGCAATGAAGGAGGTGGCGAGCGAAGGTGGGCGTTCGTCGATCGCCGAGAGGTACTCGGTGGAGAAACCGCCCCGTTCGGCCAGCGTCCGAACGATCGTTCGCTCGTCGAGTAGTGTTGCGTCCAGATCTGCTGCCAGGGCCTCGCCGACGGTCAGGCCTCCGGCGCCGAGCAGGCGCGAGATGCAGACGATCATGGCTCTGTTGTACTCCGTATGCCGGTTCGGCGCAACCCAACGTGAATATGGCGCTTCCGGGCTGCCGACCCGTCGGCACTGCGACCGGGTCCCCCGGCCTTCGGCCCGCGCGCATTTTCATCCGGTTGCACGTGGCCCCTAGGGGCCATGGTCCAGCGTCTAGATATACTCGTGCTGGGGGCCGGCTTCGTAAGCGGCGATTGCGGTGCGCCAATCGGGGAGAATCTCTGTCGTGCGGCGATGGACGAAATCGTACGCGACCATCGTCGTTATGCCGTGCGCGGCCCGATAGCCGTGCGTTACGCTCCAAATCTCGTAGTAAAAATCGAAGGATTTATTGCCGATCCGCGGGATTCTTATGCCGATGGCGACGTGTTCGCGGTAGACGAGCTGCCGCTCGTAGGTGAAGTTTATCGTGGCCTGGATCATGCCGCGATCGCCGTTTATCGGCGTTTTCATGACTTGGGCGTGGTATTCCGCGCGCATCGTTTCGGCCCATCGAATATATGCAACGTTGTTCACGTGCTGCATCATGTCGATGTCGGCAAACGGGATCGAGAAACGGGTCGTCAACGGGAATCCTTCCAGCATGGTTGAGATATTCGCGGCTGGACAGGGGTCGCCTAGTAGGGTAAAATGGGCGGACTCGTCGGCGCTGTATCGGCGAGCGCGGCCGACGGCCGTGGGCGCGTAGCTCAGTGGGAGAGCATCCGCTTCACACGCGGAGGGTCGTTGGTTCGATCCCAACCGTGCCCACCATCTCCCAGC
>JAJXWN010000117.1 GCA_021781595.1 bacterium
TGACGGCCAACGTCATCGCGAAGCTCGCGCACGGCATCGCCGACGATCTGGTGACGGCGGCGCTCCTGGCCGCGCGCATTCCGGTCGTGCTGGCACCGGCGATGAACGATGCGATGTACCGCAGCGAGGCGACGCAGGCGAATCTGCGCGCGCTGCGCGAGCGCGGTTACGATGTGGTCGAACCCGGCGTGGGTTTTCTGGCCGAACGCGAAAGCGGCATCGGGCGCTTGGCCGAGGAGAGCGCGCTGCTCGACGCGATCGAGGTCGCGCTGGCGCGTACGCGCGCGCTCGAAGGGCTGCACGTCGCGATTACCGCCGGACCGACGCGCGAAGCCTTCGATCCGGTTCGCTTCGTTTCGAACCCGTCGACCGGCGCCACCGGCATCGCGCTCGCGCGCGAGGCGCGGCTGCGCGGAGCCAGCGTTACGCTGATACTCGGGCCGACGCAACTCGAAGCCCCCGCGCAGGTGCGCGTCGAGCGCGTGACCACCGCGCGCGAGATGTACGACGCCGCGATCGAACGCGCGATCGGCGCGGACGTGATCGTGGCGGCCGCCGCAGTGGCGGATTGGCGCCCGGCCGACCCATCCGAGCGCAAGGTGAAGAAAACCGGCGCCGATCTCAACGTGCGCATGGTACGAAACCCCGACGTGCTGGCGGAACTCGGCCGGCGCAAGGGCGGAACGTTTCTGCTCGGCTTCGCCGCCGAAACCGAGGACCACGAAGCGAACGCGCGCGAGAAGCTCGTGCGCAAGAATCTCGACGCGATCGCCGTGAACGACGTGAGCGGGGCGCGCGGATTCGGCTTGCAGGCGAACGCGCTCGTCGTGTTGTGGGGCGCCGGCGGGCGGCGCGAACTCGGCACCGCGCGCAAGGAGGTGCTGGCCGCGCGCTTGCTCGACTGCGTGCAGGAGCGCATGCAGGCGCGCGACGCCGGTAGCGAAGCGGAGGACGACCGATGCTGCTGACGATCGACGTCGGAAATACCGAGACCAAACTCGGCTGCTTCGAAGACGGTTCGGAGCGGCTCTCGCACACCTGGCGCGTTACAACCGAACGCCGGCGCACGGCCGATGAATACGGCGTCTTTCTCACGCAGCTCTTCGCGACGGCCGGCCTGCTGCCCGCCGAGGTAGAGGCGGTGGTGGCGGCCAGTGTCGTTCCGCCGCTCGACCCGGTGCTCGAGCAGGCCTGCCGGCGCTTCTTCAACGTAACGCCGGTCTTCTTCAAGGCGCACCGGCAGAACCTGATGACGGTCGTGACGGAACGGCCGAACGAAGTCGGCGCGGACCTCGTCGCCGCAGCGATCGGCGCGCGCGATCTCTACGGTGCACCGCTCGTCGTCATCAGCTACGGCACCGCGACGGTCTTCATGGCGATCTCGGCGGCGGGCGAGTATCTCGGCGTCGCGATCGCACCGGGCATCAACATCTCGGTCGATGCGCTCGTAGGGCGCACGGCGAAACTGCCCGAGATCGCACTCGAAGCGCCCGGGCAGGCGATCGGCCGCGATACGATCTCGGCGCTGCAGTCGGGGATCGTCTACGGCTTCGTGGGCCAGACCGAAGCGATGATCGCGCGCTTTCGCAAGGAGTTAGGCGCGAATGCGCGCACCGTGGCGACGGGCGGGCTCGCAGAGACGCTCGCGCGTCACACGGATGCCATCGATGAAGTGAACCCGCACCTGAGCCTCCTCGGTTTGCGTTCGTTTCATCGCGCGAATCTATAACACGGGCCAGATGAAGAACGCGACCCCGACGAGCGCGATGATCGCGCCGCTGAGGACTTCACCATAACGTTCGAAGCGTCCCAATCGCAGGGTCTGCAATCCGGCCGCGGAGCCCGCGCAGAGCACGACGTACGTGAGGATCGTCGAGAGCGCGAAGACGGCCGACATGACGAGGATCAGGTTGAGACCGTAGCGTCCCGCGGCGAAGAAGGCGGGAATGCCTTCAACCATCGGCGACGACCCGAGAATCAGCAGCAATGCGGTCGAGCGCGACGTTCCCGGGTTGCGCGCCGGCTCGCGTTCGCGCTCGCGCAGCTCGCGCACCGACGAGATCGCGATCCAAGCGCCGAAGCCGACCAGCGCGAGACTCGAGAGCAGCGAGACCGCGTGCCCATATCGCTGCGCGACGAGCGCACCGGCCAGCCACACGAGCGCGCCGATGACCAGCGTCGAGAGCGTATGGCCGAGGCCGGCCAGCGCCGCCGTGCGCGCGGTGCGCGCTACCGACCAGCGGTGGTGGCGGGCGAGCACCGCGATCGGCAGCCAGTGATCGGGGACGACGGTGTGGAGCACGCCCACGGCGAGCACCGCCCCGATCAGCAGCAGTTGCGGCGAGTTCACCCTGCTCTCTGTTCCCAGCGGCGCCGCAATCCCTGTGCCGGGCCTCGCGCTCTTCGGCACGGGAAGCCGCCTCCAGCAGGTGCCGGGACGGTGGGCGCGTGCTATACTACGGACGCTATGCCTCGCACGGTAGATCCGCTCGTCATCGGACCGCACGAAATTTGGCCGCCGCTGGTGCTGGCGCCGATGTCGGGCGTGACCAACCGCACGATGCGCGCGCTCTACCGGCCCTTCGGCTTGGGGCTCACCGTCACCGAGTTCGTTTCGTCCAACGCGCTCTCGTATGCGTCGACCAACCGGCGCACGATGGAGATGATCGATCAGCACGGTCTCGAGAAGCCCGTCGCCACGCAGCTCTGGGGCGACGATCCGGAGCTGATGGCGCGCGCCGCGCGGGTCGTGCGCGAATGCGGCGCCGACATCGTCGACATCAACTTCGGCTGCCCGGCGCCGAAGGTCACGAAGAGCAACGGTGGCTCGGCCTGCCTGCGCGACGTGGACCGCTGCGAGGCCATCGTGCGCGCGGTCGCGGCGGCCGTCGACTGCCCGGTGACGATCAAGATGCGGCTGGGCTGGAGCGAAGACGCGCTCGTCTATCTCGAAGTCGCCAAGCGCGCGCAAGATGCCGGTGCCCGCGCCGTTACGCTGCACGCGCGGACGGCGCGGCAGTTCTACAAAGGTGAAGCGGACTGGGCGCACGTCGCGCGGCTCAAGCGCGCCGTCGACATCCCGGTCATCGGCAACGGCGATCTCGCCGACGCTCGCGTCGCGCTGCAGCGCATGCGGGAGAGCGGTGCCGACGGCATCATGCTCGGCCGCGCGGCGCTCGGCAACCCGTGGCTCATCTCACAGATTCGCGACGCGATGGAAGGCCGCGAGCCGCACGCGCCGCCGAGCGCGCCGGACCGGCTGCGCTACGCGATCGGCGTGCACTTTTCCGCGATGGTCGACGAGCTCGGCGAACGCCGCGCCGTGCCACAGATGCGCAGGCATCTCGCGCTCTATCTGAAAGGCATGCCCAACGCCGCGATCCTGCGGGAGCGCATCATGCGCCTCGACCGCGCCGCCGATGTGATCTCCGTCGTCGAAACCGTGATCGCCGCCCTAGAACGCCCGGCCGCCGCATGACCGACCCCTCGAAGGATGCCGCGCAGAGACTCTACGACGAGACGTACGAGAATTACCGGCAGTTCGTGAACCCGCCGCTCGCGCGCGTGATGAAACTCTCCGGCAGTCCGGTCGAAGTGCGAGCGCGCGGCTGCACGATTTGGGACCACAACGGCAAGGCGTATCTCGATTTCGCCGGAGGCTACGGCGTCTTCACGCTCGGCCACAGCCACCCCGCCGTCGTCGCCGCCGTCAAGGCGCAGCTCGAACTGATGTCGCTTTCGGGCAAGACGATGTTCAACGTGATGCTGGGCCGCGTCTCGCGCCGCCTAGCCGAGCTCGCACCGGGCGACCTGCAGATATCGTTCTTCGCAAACAGCGGCGCCGAAGCGGTCGAAGGCGCGGTCAAACTCGCGCGCGTCGCAACGAAACGCGCGAAGATCGTCGGCACGCACGACGCCTATCACGGCAAGACGCTCGGCGCGCTCTCGGTCAGCGGGCGCGAATACTTCAAGAGCGAGTACCGCCCGCTGCTGAGCGACGTCGCACATGTTCCCTACGGCGACGCGACCGGGCTCGACGAGGTACTGCGCGACGCGGCGGCGTTCGTGGTCGAGCCGGTGCAGGGCGAGGGCGGGGTCAACGTTCCGCCGCTCGGCTACCTGCGCGCGGTGCGCGACGCCTGTGACCGCACCGGCGCGCTCTTCATCGCCGACGAAGTGCAGACCGGGCTCGGGCGCTGCGGCATGCTCTTCGGTTGCGACCGCGACGGCGTCGTCCCCGACGTGATGACGCTCGCTAAAGGGCTCTCCGGCGGCGTGATTCCGGCCGGCGCGTTCATCGCGCGCCCGAGCGTTTGGAACGCCGCGTACGGCAAACACCCGGTGATGCACACCTCGACCTTCGGCGGCAGCGAGATCGCGTGCGCCGCGGCGCTCGCCGCCATGGAGGTGCTCGTTGCCGACGGTTTGGTCGAGAACGCGCGCGTGCGCGGCGAACAGCTGCTGGCGGGGGCGCGCGCGCTCGGCGAGAAGTACCCGGGCGTCGTGCGCGAGGCGCGCGGGCTTGGCCTGCTGGTGGGCGTCGAGCTCACGAGCGAAGGCTACGGCGGCTGGATCATCCCCGAGATGGTCAAGCACGGCGTCACCGCCGCCTGGACGCTGAACATGCAGCGCGTCATCCGTCTGGAGCCGCCCCTGGTCGTGACCGCCGGAGAGATCGACCGCGCGCTGGCCGCACTTGAAGCAGGGCTGGCCACCGCGTACGAGAAGCTCGGGCCGCTGTAAATGCCCTACGTTGAAACGAGCATCGCGATCGTGGCTCCGGCCCGGAGCGTCTACGAACTGGCGAAGGAGCAAGAGCGCTTTCCGCAGTTCATGCCCGACGTCGAATCGGTGACGGTCGTCGAGCGCCTGCCCGGTCGCGTCCTCACGCGCTGGAAGACGCTCGTCGAGGAGGCGCCGATCGAGTGGATCGAGGAAGACCGCTTCGACGACGATGCCTTGCGCATCGACTACAAACTCCTGGAAGGCGATCTCGATACGTTCGAAGGCGCGTGGACCTTCACGCAAAACGGCACCGCGACGCACGTCGTGCTCGGCGTAGAGTACGATTTCGGCGTGCCGACGCTGGCCGAGCTGATCGGCCCGACCCTTCAGAAGAAGGTGCGCGAGAACAGCGAGATGATGTTAGCCGCGCTGAAAGCAGAGGCGGAGAAGTGACGCAGCCGACGAGTAAGTTCTGCTTCGTCATCCATCCGCTCTCGCTCGACGACGTGGTGCGCTACGAACCCGGCGCCGCCGGGAAAGGGGCTCCCATCATTCGCAAGATTCTCGAGTGGATGCCGCCGTGGGCTGCGGTGCACGTGACGGGCGTGGTGACGCCGGACGGCCGCGAGACCGAGGGCTGGTTCATCGGCGCGCCGTTGTTGCCCGAGCAGATGCTCGAGTTTTCGCGCGACGCCGTCTACGACCGCATCGTTCGCGCGATCGAGATCGGCGCGGAGCTCGGCGCGCAGATCGCGGGGCTGGGCGCCTTTACGGGCGTGGTGGGCGACGCCGGCGTGACGATCGCGGAGCGCTCGCCGATTCCGGTGACGACCGGGAATGCGCTCACGATCGCCGCGGGGATTCAGAGCCTCTTTCGCGGCGCTCGCGAGATGGGGATCGATGCGAGCGAGGCAACCGCCGTCGTCGCGGGTGCGACCGGTTCGATCGGCTCGGCCTGCGTGAAGCTCATCGCGCCACGGGTGAAGCACGTCGTGCTCGTGGCGCGCAACAACACGCGACTGGCGAAGTTCCACGAGTCGATCGCGGGCGAGCTGCCGTGCGGCTCCTCGTACACGACCGACATCTCGGCCGCGGTACGCCGCGCGCAGTTGGTGCTCACTGCGACGAGTTCGACGCAAGACGTCATCCAACCCGAAGATTTGCAGACCGGTGCGGTCGTCTGCGAGCTCTCGCTGCCGCACGACGTGAGCCGCCGTGTCGCGCTCGAGCGCCCGGACGTGCTCGTGACCGAGGGCGGGAACATGCTGGTACCGGGCCCGAACCCGCGCTTCGAGCGCGTGCGCGAACCGGGCACGGAGTTCGATCTGAACCTTCCGCCGCGTACGGCGCTAGCCTGCATGAGCGAGACGATGGTCTTGGCGCTCGAGAACCGTTTGGAGTGCTACACGCTCGGGCGCGGCATCGACATTGCGAAGGTCGTCGAGATCGAAGCGCTGGCCACGCGCGCGGGCTTTACGCCGGCCGGCATGCGCGCCTTCGATACTGCGATCACGGCGGAGAAGATCGCGGCCACGCGCGCCGCCGCACGGGCGCGCGGCGCCGGAGTATCGGCATGAAGACGGTCGTCTCGGTTTCGCTCGGAAGCAGCACGCGCGACCATCGCGCGTTCGTGACGCTGTTGGGCGAGGAGTTCGACATATCGCGCATAGGCACCGACGGCAAGCTCGATGCGGCGATTGCGAAGGTCAAGGAGATCGACGGCACCGTCGACGCGATCGGACTCGGCGGAATCGACGTCTACCTCTATGCCGGCACGAAGCGCTACGCGCTGCGCGACGGCTTACGCCTGCTCGCGGCCGCCACGGTCACGCCGGTAGTCGACGGCAGCGGGCTCAAGAACACGCTCGAGCGCGAAGCGGTGCGCTACATGCAGGCGGATCTCGGCATCGACCTGCGCGGCAAGCACGTGCTGATGGTCTCCGCGCTCGACCGCTTCGGGATGGCACAGGCGCTGGTCGAAGCCGGCGCGGACGTGTTATTCGGCGACTTCATCTTCGCGCTCGATCTCGACAAGCCGGTGCGGGGGCTGCGCGAGTTCGAAGAGATGGCCGAGAGATATCTGCCGGATGCCTGCAAGCTGCCGTTCCAGTTTTTCTATCCGACCGGCAAGAAACAAGAGCAGCCACCCGAGCCGAAGTATCCGGAGTACTACCGGGAGGCGGATATCGTAGCCGGCGACTTTCACTTCATGCGGCGATATATGCCGGATCGCTTGGACGGAAAGATCGTGCTCACGAATACCGTCACGGCG
>JAJXWN010000118.1 GCA_021781595.1 bacterium
CGATCTACTGCTGTGCCTCCTCGCTCTCGCCATCCTGGCTTCGCTCGTCGGTCACAGCCGCTAGTGCAACGCCCTCCTCGCTCCCCACGCGGGACCGTCTCGTAACCCACGCTCACAGTCACCCCGCGACTTGGAGCTACGCGACCTCGAAGAGGCCGGCGGCGCCCATGCCGCCGCCGATGCACATCGTTGCGACGACGTACTTCACGCCGCGGCGCCTGCCCTCGATGAGCGCGTGCATCACCATGCGGGCGCCGCTCATTCCGTAGGGGTGACCGATCGAGATCGCACCCCCATCGACGTTGAAACGGTCGTTCGCGATGCCGAGCGTATCGCGGCAATAGACCGTTTGAACGGCGAACGCTTCGTTCAACTCCCACAGGCCGATGTCGTCGATCTTCAAACCGTTGCGCTTGAGCAGCTCCGGCACCGCGTAGACGGGCCCGATGCCCATCTCGCCGGGCTCTACGCCGGCTAGCACCAAACCGCGATAGAAACCTAAGGGCTGCAAGCCGCGCCGCTGCGCGAGCTTCGCCTCGATCACGACGACCGCCGCGGCGCCGTCGGAGAGTTGCGACGAGTTGCCGGCCGTCACGGTCGACTTCGGATCGAGCACGCCCTTGAGGGCCGCGAGTCCGTCGAGCGTCGTCTCCGGGCGATTCCCTTCGTCTTTCGCGAGGGTCACGTACTCTTCACGAACCTCGCCGGTCTCCTTGTTCTCGATGAACTTCCACACCGGCAGCGCAACGATCTCGTCGTCGAACTTGCCGGCTGCTTGAGCGGCGGCCGTGCGCTGCTGGCTCTGGAAGGCGTACTCGTCCTGGCGCTCGCGGCTGACTTTGTATTTTCTGGCGACGAGGTCGGCAGTCTGCAGCATCGGCATGTAGAGGTCGGGTTGATGGCGCAGCAACCACTCCTCGGTGAGGCCCTTCGTATTGAAGTCGTTCTGTACCATGCTGATCGACTCGCATCCGCCCGCCACCACGGCGGGAGAACCGTCGACGATCACGCGCTGCGCTGCGGCGGAGATCGCCTGCAAGCCCGACGCGCAGAAACGGCTCACGGTCTGACCGGCTACGCCCACCGGCAAGCCGGCACGCAACGCGGCGGTACGCCCGAGATTGTTTCCGGTCGCACCTTCAGGCAGGCCGACGCCAACGATCACGTCCTCGATCTCCGCCGGGTCGAGTTTGGCGCGCTCGATCGCATGCCGGATCGCGTGACCCGCCATCGTAGCGCCCGGAGTTTGATTGAACGCACCGCGAAAGGCTCTGCCGATCGGGGTCCGCGCGGCCGACACGATTGCCGCTTCACGCATGAACTGCCACCTCCTTAAGCGTACGGCCGCTACGGGCGATCTCGCGGAGCAGCGGCGACGCTTGCCACTGCGGGCCGTAGGTTTCCCTAAAGCGTTCGATATCCGCGTAGACGGCCGCCACGCCGACCTCGTCCGCGTACCACATCGGTCCGCCGTGATGCGGCGGAAAGCCGTACCCGTAGATATACACGATGTCGATGTCTCCGGGGCGCAACGCGATGCCCTCGGCCAGCAGGTTCGCGCCCGCGTTGGCCAGCGCGCACGTCAATCGCTTGACGATCTCCGCATCGCTCGTATCGCGCGGCGTGATGCCTGCCTCTGCCGCAACCTGCGCGAAGAGCGCTTCGACCTCCGGATCGGGAATCGGCTCGCGTCCCTTACCAACCGCTTTGTCGTATCTGTAGAAACCCTTGCCCGTCTTTTGGCCCAGGCGTCTTTCCGCATACATGCGGTCGACGATCTTGGAGCGTCCTGCGCCCATGTCGGGGCGCTCCTGCTGAATGTGCCAGAATACGTCGACGCCTGAGAGATCGAACATGGCGAACGGACCCATGGCAAAGCCAAAGTTCTTCATCGCGGCATCTACGCGATGCGGCGCTACGCCTTCTTCCGCGAGTGAGACCGCTTCGCGTGCATAGTCGAAGAGCATGCGATTGCCGATGAAGCCAAAGGCGTTCGCGGAAAGCACCGAGATTTTGCGCAGCATCTTGCCGAGTTTGAACGCCGTTGCGAGCGTCTGCGGCGACGTATCTTTGCCGCGCACGATCTCTAGCAGCTTCATGATGTTGGCCGGCGCGAAGAAATGTAAGCCAACGAATCTATCGGCGCGTCCCGTGACCGAGGCCATCTCGTCGATGTCGAGCGTCGACGTATTGGAGGCGAGAATGCCTTCGGGCTTAACGATCGCGGCGAGTCTCCTGAAAACGTCCTTCTTTACGTCCATGCTCTCAAAGACCGCTTCGACGATGAGATCCGAGTCCGCGAGTTCGTTGTAATCGTCGGTGAAGACGATCGACTGCCCCCGCTTCCAGGCTTCCTCTTGCGTGAGCTTGCCTTTTTGCACCTGATACATGTACATGCCGAAGACCATCTGCTTGGCCTTCTCGACCTGCTCGTCGGCCGGCTCGACGACCGTCACCGGGATCCCCGCATTCGCGAAGGTGATGGCGATGCCGGTACCCATAGTCCCCGCACCGACGACTCCGGCCTTCTTTATCTCAAGCGGTTGCGCGCCCGCAAGGCCCGGTACCTTGCCGAGCTCTCGCTCCGCGAAGAAGATGTGGCGCAGCGCAGCCGACGGCGCTGAGCGCACGAGCTCCTCGAACAAGCGCGCTTCACGCGCGAGCCCACGTGCGAAGTCCAGTTCGAAAGAGGCCTGAACGGCATCGATCAGTTTGTGCGCTGCGTAGCCACCGTTCTCTTCCGGCGGTACCATCTTGTGCGCCTGCGCGACGACGAACGGCGCGGCCATCGGCGGAAGATTGCCGAGCGAAACCGCAAGATGCGAGACGCGGCGCTTGGGCTTGCTTGCAGCCACGCGCGCCACCAGGGCCGCCGCAGCGCCGGCCACGTCTCCCGCAACCACTTCGTCGAGAATGCCCTTCTTTTTCGCATCCTCCGCACCGATCGTCTCGCCTTTGAGCATCATCTGCAACGCGTCTTGCGCACCGATCAGGCGCGGTAAGCGCTGCGTCCCGCCGGCGCCCGGTAACAAGCCGAGTTTGATCTCGGGCAACCCGACTTTCGAGCGCGCGGTCGCAACCCGGTAGTCGCAAGCCAGCGAGAGTTCGAGGCCGCCGCCCATCGCATTGCCGTCTATCGCCGCTACGTAGGTCTTGCTACCGCGCTCGATCGCCGCGATGACGTCACGCACCGTCTTGGTCTCGGGCGCCGGCTCGGTCGAGAAGTCGTTTATGTCCGCTCCGCCGGAAAAGATGCCGTTCGCCCCCGTGAAGACGACCGCGCGCACCGCCGCGTCGGCCTCGGCCTCTTCGACGGCTGCCAATAGCTGCGCAGAAAAGCCAAAGGAGAGCGCGTTGACCGGTGGGTTGTCGAGGGTAAGGATGCGGATCGCCCCGTCACCCCTAGCCAGGTCGGCTTTATCGGCGTGCAGCGTCGCCATCTTACGCTACCACCGCGGCTTTCCGATCGAGTTCGAGCGCCTCTTCCGAAAGCGTCATCACGTCGCCCGAGCCGTCGATTATCTGTCGCTTCAACCACGCGCCCTGCGAGAGGACGTGCGATGCATAGACCCTGCACGTCGCGAGCTTCGCCTTATAGAAAGATTGCTCGGGATCGCCTGCGGCGATTTTCGCCGCCGCGATCTGCGCGGCGCGCGCCATCTGCCAGCCACCGGCCACTACGCCCCAGAGCTTGAGGTATGGAACGCTGCAGGCGAAGGCCTTGTGCAGGTCGCCCATGGCGTTCATTCCGATCCACTGGGAGACTTCCGCTAGCGACGCAACCCCCTTGCCGAACGCCTCGCCGACCGACTTGACGCCGGCGTCTTCGCTCTCGCTCAGCTCCTTGGCGAGCCTCTGCATCTTGGCGATGACGACGGTTGCGGTCGCCCCCATGTCGCGGACGAGCTTGCGGCCCACGAGATCGAGCGCTTGAATCCCCGTCGTTCCTTCGTAGATCGTCGTAATCCGTACGTCGCGGTACTGTTGCGCGATGCCGGTTTCCTCGATGTAACCCATACCACCGAAAACCTGCAGCGCGGTCGAGCAGACCTCGACCGCCGTCTCGGTACACCAACCCTTGACGACCGGAATCATGAGCTCGACGAATGCCTTGTGTTCCTTGCGCACTTTTTCGTCGGGATGTTTGTGCGCGTAGTCGAGCGAGGCGGCCGTAACGTACGACAGAGCGCGCATCGCCTCGATCTGCGCCTTCATCGTCACGAGCATGCGGCGCACGTCAGGATGCTCGATGATACGGACCGCTGCGGGGTTCCGCGAAGCCGCATCGCGGCTCTGCACGCGCTCCTTGGCGTACTCGAGCGCGTGCTGGTAGGCACGGTCGGCAACCGCGTAGCCCTGGACGCCGACGCTAAAGCGCGCCGCATTCATCATGACGAACATATATTCGAGCCCACGGTTCGGCTCGCCGACGAGATACCCGACGGCACCTTCGCCCTTTTCCCCGTAGACCATCGTGCACGTCGGATTCCCGTTGATCCCGAGCTTATGCTCGATGCCGCTACAGACGACGTCGTTGCGTTCGCCAAGCGTCCCGTCTTCATTCACGAGCACCTTCGGAACGATGAACAACGAGATCCCCTTGGTGCCTTCGGGCGCGTCGGGCAGACGAGCGAGCACCAGGTGAATGATGTTCTCCGCGAGATCGTGCTCGCCGAACGTGATGAAGATCTTCTGGCCCGTGATTCGGTAACGGTTGCCCTCGAGCACCGCTTTAGCGCGAACCGCGGCCAGATCCGAACCGGCCTGAGGCTCGGTGAGACACATCGTTCCGGTCCATTTACCCGAGACGAGGTTTGGGATGTAGCGATGCTTTTGCTCGTGCGTTCCGTACATCTCGATCGCCTCGATCGCTCCTTGGTTGAGCAGCGGCCCGTTGGCGAAGCCGATGTTCGCACCGTTCCACATCTCGAGCGTCGGCCCGAGGAGGAGCTGCGGCAGGCCTTGGCCGCCATACTCCGCGGGGACCGGCAGACCGATCCAGCCGGCGCCGGCAAACTGCTTGTAGGCTTCTTTGAATCCTTTGGGCGTGGTCACCTCACCGGCATTCCAGACGCAGCCGGCTTTGTCGGCCGTGCGGTTCAACGGGTCGAGCACGCCGGCCGCAAACGAGCCGGCCTCCTCCAAAATCGAATCGAGAACGTCGATCGTGTCCTCGAATCCGGGCAGCTTCGCGACCTCGTCCACGCCTGCGAGCTCGCGCAGGACGAATTGCATATCGCGCAATGGGGCTTGATAGGTGCTCATCGTGTCAACTCTTTCCGCTCAGGTGGCAATCGAGATGGTGTTTTTCAAGAGTTCCTCGCCGGCGCTGTCGTCATAGAGCTCGCGGCGCAAACGTTCGACCGACTCCGCCAGCACGTCGAGGTAAGGAAGCATGTGCTCCTTGATGCGCGCGAGGCGACGGCGGCCCTCGGCGGTGATCCGGTAGTAGCGCCGCGAGCGCCTGGTGGGATGCTCCCACTCCCCGACAATGAAGCCGCGCTCCTCCAAGCGCCGCAGCAGTGGGTAGATCGTGTTCGTGTTGACGGCCAGCAGGTCGGAGCAGACGCCTGCCATCCGCTGCATCAACCCCGAACCATGCTCCGGGCGCCCCTCGAGCAGGTGCAGGATGAGAACCGGGAAGAGGGTCTTGCTCTTGATCGGGCCGCGGAGGACTTCCGCAGCCGAAGTCTTGGCCGGGGTTGGCATGATAGATATGACATTGATATTTTTAATAGCCACTCGAATCCTGCCTGCCGCGGCGCCTGCCGTTACCGGCACGTTACCCCCGGGTTACTGGCGCGCGCTACTCTGCTCGTAACAGACGCGCCGTTCCAGCACCCCAGCCGCGGCGAGCCTGTTCGCCAACCAAGGAAAAATAGTTCGAGAGATCGTCGCACTGCCGATGCGCTCCTAACGCGAGCATCACGCGAATCCGCGGTGTGGCGAAAACTCTCGAACACCCTTTTCGCACGATCAGCGGACCCGCGCGGAAACCCCTTATTTTACAGGGGTTTTCGCTTATAAAATGTTTTACATTTGCGATGCGCGCGGCGCTAATGTATCGCGTACGTGTGCCGACAAGAATAAACAGAATATCGTTTCGTAGTGCATGGGAGCGACGCATCTCCGCGGATGCGCCGAGGCTGGGGGCCTGCATCCGGTTGCCCGGCGCAAACGCGCCGGGTGGCTACTACGGAGACCAACCCTCATGCATAAGACCATCGCGAGGCTGGCGGCCGCAGCGAGCCTGCTTCTCGGCCTCCAACTCGGCCTGCGCCCCGCCCTTGCGCAGGCGGCCCCGGCGAGCGCAACGGCGGGAACCTCGGCCCCGGCCGACGAGTACTTCGGCCGGCTTCGAATGAGCGTCCTGGGAATCCGGAACGAACTCGCGGAGCTGCGCGCTGCGGCCCGAACCCAGAACGACGCGCGCAGTTTGATGCACTCGACGGCCTTGGTCGAGAACGCCATCGTCGATTGGGAGAGCAAGTACCCGGGCGATCCGTGGCTTCCCCGAAGCGTCTACGGACTCTACACCGTCTATTGCGCGATCGGCACCCCCGACGCCGCCGTGCAGGCGCGGCACGACACCCGCTGGCTGCTCCGCCGCTACGCCTCGTCGCAATACGCGCGCGACGTCGCCGACGCGCCTGCCCGACAGGCCGCGTCCCCGTACCGTCCCGGTACGGGACAGGCTACGACCCGACAGGCCGCGTCTACGACCCGACAGGCTACACCCGAGCTTCAGCCGCTTCCGCTTCCTGGAGCCATCGCCGTGCTCGCCTCTCCAACCGCAAGATTCGCCGCGGCAAGCGATCCGAACTCGCCCTTCGACTTACTGCAGGGGGCACCTGTCGGGCCGCAGGCGCGAGAGGTAGGTAGTGGTGCCGTCGTGGGTGTGGTCGTCGATTATCGCACGCATAGGCCGATCGCCGGTGCCGTCGTGCTGATCTCACCCCAGCG
>JAJXWN010000119.1 GCA_021781595.1 bacterium
GACCGCAGCAAATCGATCGACGATGGAGCGATCGTGCCGTGGAGCCGTTCGCTTGGTTCGGGGCGCTATCCGTCGATGAATCCGTATTACCTTCAGCAGCTCGGGCGCGTCTTGCGAGGCTACCGCGTCAAGACGACGACGCCGATCGAGAAGATGCCCGAAGCCGTAGTCGACGCGATCTTGTATGGGACTCAGCGCGAGCAGAAGTTCCTTTACACCTCGCGCGCCGGCAAGGAGTGGGAGTATAACGCGACCTTCGAGGGCGTAGCGAACAACTTGCAGCGCCGTTACGCCGAAACCTCGAGCGAGTATGTAAAAGAAGATATCGAGAAATTCATGTCGGCCTCGACCTGCCCGCAGTGCAAGGGAGCTCGGTTGAAGCCCGAGGCTCTCGCGGTGACGGTGGGCGGCAGAAACATCGACGAGCTCACGCGGCTTTCTATCGAACGGTGCGAACGATTCTTCGGCGCGCTGCAAACTACCCCGCGCGAGGAACGGATCGCGCACCAGGTGCTCAAGGAGATTCGAGCGCGATTGGGTTTTCTCACCAACGTAGGGCTCAATTATCTAACGCTCGCGCGCTCCGCGACCACGCTTTCGGGCGGCGAGTCGCAGCGCATCCGTTTGGCTACCCAAATCGGATCGTCGCTGGTAGGCGTACTCTATATCCTCGACGAGCCGTCGATCGGCTTGCATCAGCGCGACAACGATCGCCTGCTCGCGACGCTGCGCACGCTACGCGATCTCGGAAACACGCTCATCGTGGTCGAGCACGACGAAGATACGATTCGCACGGCCGACGTCGTCGTCGATATCGGCCCGGGAGCCGGCGCGGAAGGCGGCCACATCCTTGCGGTAGGCCCCGTCGAGCGCGTGCTCGAGCACCCGCAGAGCGAGACGGGCGCGTATCTCTCTGGCCGAAAGTACATTCCGATCCCCAAGTTCCGGCGCGAACCGCGCGGGTGGCTCAAGGTCAAAGGTGCGAATGCGAACAACCTTCGCGGCATCGACGTAGAGTTCCCAATAGGAGTTTTCGCCTGCGTCACCGGCGTTAGCGGAAGTGGAAAGTCGTCGCTCGTCAATGCGGTGCTCGTCAAGGCGCTCAACCAGCACCTGCACGGGCAGCAGCCGGGCGGGACGTACGGCCGCGTCGCCGGCGCCGGGGCGCTCGACAAGTTGGTCGTGATCGACCAATCGCCGATCGGGCGGACGCCGCGCAGCAACCCGGCGACCTATACGGGTGCCTTCGATCTGGTACGCGAGTTGTTTTCGCTCGTGCCGGAATCGAAGATGCGCGGGTATACGCCGGGCCGCTTTTCCTTCAACGTGAAGGGAGGCCGCTGCGAGGCTTGCCAGGGCGACGGTATCATCAAGATCGAGATGCACTTCTTGCCGGACGTTTACGTTCCGTGCGAGGTTTGTAAGGGCAAGCGCTACAACGCGCAGACGCTCGAGGTGAAGTATAAGGGAAAGACGATATCCGACGTGCTCGAGATGCGCGTCGACGAAGCGTCCACATTTTTTTCGTCCATTCCGCGCATTCATAATAAACTCGGGACGATCTGCGACGTAGGGCTTGGGTACGTCAAGATGGGCCAGCCCGCCACGACGCTCTCGGGTGGAGAGGCGCAGCGCGTCAAGCTGGCGACGGAGCTCGCGCGCCGTTCGACGGGGCGAACGTTCTACGTCTTGGACGAGCCGACGACCGGATTGCACTTCGCCGATATTCACAAACTGCTCGAGGTCCTGCAACGCCTGGTTCAAGGCGGCAACACGGTGCTCGTGATCGAGCACAATCTCGACGTCGTCAAGACGGCCGATTACGTCATCGACCTCGGCCCCGAGGGCGGCGACGGCGGCGGCACAGTCGTTGGGTTGGGGACCCCCGAGCGGCTGGCGCAAAATCCGGAATCGTATACCGGGCGGTATCTGGTCGCCGTGCTCGAGGACGAGCGCGCGGTCGGGCATCACGTCCCGGATGCGCGCGCGCTCGAACAGATGGAGCGAGAGAACATGCGCGTGCTCGAAGAACTCGCGACGACCGGCCGGCTCGTCGTCGAAGCTTAGGTTGCCGGATTTGAGCCGTTCGCGCTATCTCCATCAAGCCCGGGTTGCCGAATTGCGCGCGCAAATCGAAGAGGCTAATTATCGTTACTACGTTCTGGACGATCCGCAGCTCACCGATGCCGAATACGACGCGCTGCTGCGCGAACTCATCGACCTCGAGGCGAAGTACCCCGATCTGGTGACGCCGGATTCGCCGACGCAGCGTGTAGGCGCGACGGCCTCGGAGCGCTTTGGGCCGTACCGGCACGAGAGCCCGATGCTGAGTCTGGCCAACGCGGTCGGTGTGGAGGATCTGCGCGCGTTCGACGAACGAGTCCGCAAACTCGCCGGCGGCGAGATCGATTACGTTTGCGAACTGAAGATCGATGGCCTGGCTATCGCGCTCGATTACCGCGACGGACTTTTCGTGCGCGGCGGCACGCGCGGGGACGGGATCGTCGGTGAAGACGTTACGCCGAACCTGCGAACGATCCGGAGC
The DNA here is from genome assembly GCA_021781595.1 of bacterium. GTDB lineage: Bacteria > Vulcanimicrobiota > Vulcanimicrobiia > Vulcanimicrobiales > Vulcanimicrobiaceae > JAJYFL01. Next base: position 2,546 of record JAJXWN010000119.1, read on the forward strand.
GTTCCGCTGCGCCTGAAAGGGAAGCCTCTGCCGGATTTCATCGAGGTGCGCGGCGAGGTCTATCTGCGCAAGAGCGATTTCGACGAGCTAAATCGCGACCGCGAACGCAAGAGTTTGCCGGTTTTCGCGAATCCGCGTAACGCCGCTTCGGGGGGAGTGCGGCAACTCGATCCAAAGTTGACCGCAGAGCGGCACCTCTCGTTGTTTGCCTACGCCATCGCTCCTCGCCGGGCTCGGGAGGATGGCGATCGGCTGCGAACGCAGTGGGAGTCGCTGCGGTACCTCGAGTCGCTGGGGTTTCCAGTGAATCGGCACATCCGGCGGTGTCCGGCGATCGAGGACGTCATCGCCTTTTGCGAACGGTGGGAATCGCACCGCGACGACCTGGACTACGAGATCGACGGCGTCGTCGTCAAGGTCGACGACTTGGCAACGCAGGAGCGGCTGGGGGCGGTCGCACGCGATCCTCGATGGGCGATCGCGTTCAAGTTCAAGCCCCGCGAGGCACGTACGAAACTCCTCGGCATCACCATTACCGTTGGACGGACGGGATCCCTGAACCCAAACGCGGTGCTCGAACCGGTGCAGATAGGCGGCGTGACCGTCAAGAGCGCGACGCTGCACAATGCCGGCTACATCCGCAGCAACGATATCCGCGTCGGCGACACGGTGCTGGTTCGACGTGCGGGCGATGTCATTCCACGCGTCGTTGGGCCGATTCTGGCCGAGCGCAAAGGCGATCCGCCGCAGTTCGTCATGCCCGGTGCCTGCCCGGTCTGCGGTTCGGACGTGGACCATCCTGAAGGCGAGGCGATCTCGCGCTGCACCAACGCGGCCTGCCCCGCGCAAGTTTACGAGCGCATTAGGCATTTCTGTTCGCGCGGTGCGATGGACGTCGAAGGCGTCGGCGCAGTGATGGCATTGCAACTCACCGACCTTGGAATCGTGCGCGACATCGCCGGCCTTTACGCGCTCGATGCGGAGCATCTTGCGAAGGTTCCGCGCACCGGCCAAAAAACGATCGCGAACCTTTTGCTCAACATCGAGAGGTCGAAGACGCGCGGTCTCGCGCGGCTGCTGAACGGCATGGGCATTCGGTTCGTCGGCGAGCAGACGGCGCAGATTCTAGCGAGCGACTTCGGTTCGATCGATGCAATCGCCGCCGCGAGCGTCGACGAACTGCAGCAGAGCGACGGCATAGGGCCGGAGGTCGCCGCCAGCGTCGGCTTATTCTTTCGGCAGAAGGCCAACCGCGCGATGATCGAGCGACTGCGCGCGGCGGGCGTCGAGATGACGGCACCCAAGCGCGTTCGAGCGGCCGGTGGCCCGCTTGCCGGCAAGACGTTCGTCCTTACGGGTACGCTCCCGAACCTGACGCGCGAGGCCGCCACCGAGTTGATCGTCGGGGCGGGCGGTAAAGTTACGGGTTCCGTGAGCGCAAAGACGAGCTACGTCGTTGCCGGCGACGAACCCGGGAGCAAACGCGCGAAAGCCCTTCAGCTCGGGATCGCGGTACTCGACGAAGACGGCTTGCGCGCGTTGCTGCGACGCTGAGGAGGCGATTAGCGCACGCGCACGAGCGGGCCGCCGGCCGAAGATTCGGGCAGCGCGGCTGCCAGAGTCTCCGGAAGATCGCCCGCAACGACTCCAACCCGCCGCTGCGCTGCGCAGCGGTCTCCGGCGAGCGCGTGCCAGTATGCGCCGGCGCGCGCGGCGTCGACGGGGGCGAGCCCCTGCCCTAGCAGCGTCCCGATGATGCCGGTCAAAACGTCGCCCGTGCCCGCGGTGGCGAGGGCGCTCGTGCCGGGCGCGTTCAGGTGCATCGTCGTGCCGTCGTAGACGAGCGTCGTCGGACCCTTGAGCAACGTCGTGATTCCGGTGCGCTCCACGAACGCGCGCAGCCGCTCGACGCGCTCTGCGGGTAACGGTATAGTGCCTCCGGCGAGCCGCGCGAACTCGCCCGCGTGCGGCGTGATGACACAGCGCTTGCCGCGCAAGATATCGAGGTGCTTGGCGAAGTGAAAGAGCGCACTTGCATCCGCTACGAACGGCAGATCTAAACGCCTGCAGAACTCACGCACGATCGTTCCGGTGCGATCGTCGAGCCCCAGACCCGGGCCGATCGCGACCGACGACGCGCGCCGCGCGATAGCGAGCAGATCGTCGGCGGCCGCCCCCGGAGAGCCTTCATCGCCGATCGTCACGACGACTTGCTCGATAAGGTGAGCGCGCAGCGCGGAGGCCGCCGCGGCTGAGGTTGCGACCGTCACGTAACCGGCGCCCGAACGTGCCGCGCCGCGCGCGCAGAGTACGGCGGCGCCCGGGAACTGGGCCGAGCCGGCGACGACGAGGGGCGCTCCCGCGCCGCGCTTGTCGGCATCGTAGCTTCGCTGTGGAAGCAGATGCAGGAACTCGGCAGCGTCGAGCGCCGCGAAAGTACGGTGCTCCGCGGCAAGGATCGAATCGTCGATGCCGATATCCGCGCACCAGAGTTCGCCCACGCAATCGCGCGCGGGCGAGAGGAGCAGTCCGGGTTTGAGCGCCGCCAGTGCGATCGTCACGCTAGCCCGTATCGCATTCGCGCCGACCGCACCGGTCAGCGCGTCGATGCCGCTGGGGATGTCGATTGCGACGACCGTTGCGCCGGCCTCGTTCGCCGCGTCGATCGATGGTACGAACGCATCGTCCAGCGGCAGGCGCGCGCCGGTTCCGAAGAGGCCGTCCAAAACGAGATCGAACCCGCGCAGCGCCTCGCGTGCGCCGTCCGGTGACTCGGGCAGTTGCGCGACGCGGACGCCGGTCTCGCGAGCGCGCCGCTCGGCATCGCGCCGTGCCGGCGAGAGCGCACCGCCGGTTCGTGCGAAGACGACGCGTTCCGAGCTCACCGGCATCTCTGCCAGTGCCGCGAAGGCATCGCCGCCGTTGTTGCCCGGACCGGCCAGCGCCGCGACGCGCGAACCGCGTGCGCACGTTGCGCAGATCTCGGCGATTCGTTTCCCGGCGGTACGCATGAGTGCCGTCTCGCCGATGGCCTCGCAGGCGCGCGTATCCGCCGCGCGCATCTGTTGGGGCGTCAACACGCGGATCATTCGACGCCTTCGAGTATTACCACGGCGGCGGCCATAGCGGCGGTATGGGTGATCGTTAGGTGCATCGCGGTGACGCCGCGGCGCAGCGGCAATTCCGTCGCCCATCCGTACAGGCGCACGACGGGTTTACCGCCGGATTCGTGCCCGACGCCGACGAGCCGCCACGGGATGGCGTGGCCGAAGGCTTTGCGCGTCGCCTCCTTCGCGGCAAAGAAGCCCGCCAAGCGTTCGGCGCGGTTGCGTTTGCCGAGCGCGTAGGCCATCTCTTCATCCGTGTACACCTTGCGTGCGAACCACGCGAGTCTGGCTGCGTCGAAATCGTATCGCGCCACCTCGGCCAAGTCCAGTCCGAGCCCGATGACCATGGCGCGGCTTTCGAGCGAGCCGGTGGCGAGCCTTCCGCCAACAAGTTTTCTCGGCGTGGGCACCGAAGAACCCACCCCGAGATGGAAGCCCAGATCCGCATCGTTCCGATCAACGCGATCGACCCCGCCTTCCTCTCGCGTTTAGGATTGTGCTTGGAGGAGCGCTTCCTCTATAGCGTCAGCGTCGAGCGTCCGCTCGCCGTGCCGCGGGGTGCCGTCAACAGCACTCGCGGGCAGATGTTCCTCTCGACGCTCACCTCCAAGATCTTGCGCGACTATCCCGACGGCCATGGCTTGCTGCTCGCGCTGACCGAGTTCGATCTCTATAAGACCTCCCACCGCTTCATATTCGGGGATGCCGACGAACAGCGCCGCATGGCGGTCGTCTCGCTGCATAGGCTGCGCTCCGAGTTTTACGGAGAGAATGCGGATGAGAACGTGCTCTTTCAGCGCGTGCTCAAGGAGTGTGTCCACGAGTTGGGGCACGCCCTGGGTTTGAAACACTGCTACAACGCCCGTTGCGCGATGTATTTTTCGAACTCGATCTTTGAAACCGACAACAAAATGTCGCATTTTTGCGAGATATGCGACCGGCGCAGCCGCGCGCGGAGTTAGCGCCTAAACCCGCCTGTGGCTAAACAATCGCGCAGTTTCGGCCGTAGACTTCGATAGAGGCCACCCGCTCGGCCGTCCATGGCAGCCGCATGGCGCCTCTTAGAGGAAGCCTAGTGATGGAAGTCCGTCTCGCCGCTTGGCGCGCACGCTTGGGCGTCGGGCAGCGCGTCACCGTAGCCACGCTCGCCGCCCTGGCGTGCGCCTTTCTGGCCTTGGCCGGTGCGCGCTACCCGGGCTTCAACGTCGTGCTGTTGGCCATCGTCGCGGTCGCGGCCGCGCTCGCCGGTGCGCCCGCCGGCCCCATACTCGCGGTCGTCGCCGGCGCGATCGATTTTGCC
>JAJXWN010000120.1 GCA_021781595.1 bacterium
ATTCGCATCAACGCGCGCGTCCTGCAACGGCTGCCCGCGGAGGAGCGAGATGCGTTTGCCGCGCGCGCCGTGGCGCACGAACTCTACCATCACGCCGAGCGGCTCGGTGTGATCCCGCATCGTGCCGATCCGATGGCGCGCGAACGCGCAGCCGACGATTTCGCCTGCGAGATGCTGCGCTGCCATGACTGAGTACTACGCCGGCATCGACGGCGGGCAAAGTTCGACCCGCGCGATCGTGGCGGCCCCGGACGGCCACATCCTGGGCCGCGGTACGGCTGGGCCGGCCGACGAAGTCGGCGAGGGGCCGGGCTCGAGCCGCCTGGCCGCCGCGCTGGAAGGGGCGCTGGAGGAAGCGGTTCGCGCGGCCGGTCTCCCGCCTCAGACGCGTTTGGGCGGCGTCGTAGCCGGCATCAGCGGATACGAAGGCAGGGTCCGCGGTCGCCCGCCGGTCCTTGCCGCCGAGCGTACGCTCTTGCTGCACGATGCCCCCATCGCTCACGCCGGGGCGTTCGGATTCGGTCCAGGCGTGGCGGTTCTCGCGGGCACCGGGAGCGTCGTCTATGCATGCAACGCACGTGGCGAGCCGGTCACGCTTGGGGGTTGGGGATACCTTTTCGGTGACGACGGCAGCGCGTTTGGGCTCGCGCGGGCAGCGCTGCGCGAGGCGATGCGCGACGCAGACGCCGGCGTTGCGCGCGGGCTCCAAGCCACGGTGCTCGAGCATTTCGGCCGCGAATCGCTTCGGGAGGTCGCCCGCGCCGTCTATTCCGGGGAGATCGGGCGCGACTCCCTGGCGGCCTTCGCCCGACCGCTGGTGCGGGCCGCAGAGAGTGGGGACGAGCGCGTGGCCGTTCTCATTCGCGACGGATCCATGGCGCTGGCAATCCTCGCACTCTACGCCGCGCAGCATGTGGGGCTCGGCCCTACACCGGCGGTGGCTTGCCTCGGGGGCTTCTTCGACGACGCCACGATTCGTAGCGGCTTCGCCCAGGCGCTGCGGGCGTTGTTGCCCGGCGCGCGCCTCACGCGGCCGCTCCACGCGCCGGTGGTCGGGGCATTGCTGCTGGCCTACCGCGAGGCCGGAATCCCGGTGCCGGGCATCGAGGAGGGTCCGCCGTGAGCGCGCTGCTCGAGCGCCTGCGCGGCGGGCTGATCGTCTCCGTGCAGGCAAGCCCGGGTTCGGCGCTCGACGACCCGCACGTGCTCGCGGCGATCGCGCGGGCGGCGCAGGACGGCGGGGCGGCCGGCGTGCGCATTGCGGGCCTGCGCAACCTGCATGCGGTGCGCGAACGCGTAAGCGTGCCTATCGTGGGTATCGTCAAACGCGCCTACGACGGCTACGCCCCGTATATTACCCCGACTCTGCTCGAGGTTCGCGAGGCGCTCTCCGGCGGGGCCGATATCGTGGCCTTCGATGCGACCGCACGGCCGCGGCCTGGAGGTATCGGTCCCGCCGAGCTGATCGCCGCGATCCACGGCGGGGGAGCGCTCGCCATGGCCGACTGTGCGGATGCAGACGACGGGGCGGCGGCGCGAGCGTCGGGCGCGGATATCGTGGCGACGACGCTATGCGGCTATACGGAACGGACGCGCAGCTGCCCGTTGCCGGCGCTCGACGTGGTGCTGGCATTTTCGAAGCTCGATGCGTTCGTCGTCTGCGAGGGCGGCATTCATTCGCCTCAAGACGGGCGAGCGGCGCTGCGCGCGGGCGCCGACGCGATCGTCGTCGGCACCGCCATAACCAATACGCAGTGGCTGGTAGGAGAGTTCGCCGTAGCGCTTCAGAAGTCGTGAGGGGTTCGAAAATCATCGCGGAGCTAGGATGCTTTCTTTTTAGGTCAAATACTCTAGGTTAGGAGAAAACTTCTGTGGAGCATAGAGAGCCGGCCGTTCATCTCGACCGGGGCTTTTGGGCGGTTACGTTCGCTCTTGCGATCGTGGCGGCGCTGTCCGTATTTGCTTGGGTCGTCGCTCCGATCTCGGGATGGTTGCCCGAGGCCGCCAACAAGGCGCAGCAGATCGACGCGCTCTTCCGTTTCCTGGCGGCGTCCGGCACGGCGCTCTTCGTTTTCGTCGTAGGCTACCTGCTCTATTTCGCAATCGCCTTTCGGCGGCGCGCGAACGACCCGCCCGATGCCCTTGGCGTGCAGATCCACGACAACAACGCGTTGGAGTTCTGGTGGACGCTGATCCCGACGATCTTCCTCGTGATCTTGGTCGTCTTCAGCATCAAGATCTGGGCGGGCATCGAGCTGGGTCCGAACACCGGGCTTACCGTGGAGGCGATCGGGCATCAGTGGTACTTCACCTTCCGTTATCCGCAGATCAACGGCGAGGTCACCAATGCGATGCACCTGCCGGTCGGCCAGCCGGTTACGCTACGGCTGACATCGGCCGACGTCATCCACTCGTTCTGGGTTCCCGGGATGCGCATGAAGGCGGATATGGTGCCGGGCCTCATCAATACGCTGCACTTCACGCCCAGGCGCGTCGGACGCTATCAGATTATCTGTGCCGAATTCTGCGGGACTTTGCACGGCGAGATGGACAAGCAGTGGTTCGTCGTGGACCCGCCGGTCAAGTACGCCGCCTGGTACGACGCTTGGCAGAAAAAGAATTCCACTGCGAGCAACGCTTTGCCGGTGCAATCGAACGCCAGGGTCGCGTTTGGAGCGGGCGATGCAAAGATCGGGCAGCAGCTCTTCTCGCAAAAGTGTACCGCCTGCCACGCGCTCGGGCCGTTCAGCCAACGGATCGTCGGCCCCGGGCTCCTAGGCGTACTGCACGATCCGGCGCATCCTAATCTCGTAAACGGCGACAAAGCTACGCGGGAGAACGTCGCAGAGATCCTTCAGAACGGCTATAAGGGCGATATGGGGCAGATGCCTAATCAGACCGCCAATGCGTTATCCAATACGGACATCGCCAATCTCGTCGCGTACCTCGACACGCTGAAGTAACTGGGAGCAACCATGGCAGTAACAGCGCCGCAGCCGGGTGGCATCGCCGATCACATACACCCGGAACCACAAGGTTTTATCCGGAAATATGTGTTTTCGATCGATCACAAGATCATCGGCATCCAATACATCGTCACGTCGTTCGTGTTCATGATTCTGGGCGGGCTGCTGGCGGAACTGATCCGCATTCAACTCATGAACGCCAACGGCGGGTTCATGACGCCGGACACGTATAACGAGGTCTATACGATTCACGGCAGCACGATGGTATGGCTCGTGATCGTGCCGATGGTGACCGGCGGCTTCGGCAACTTCGTCTTCCCATTGCAGATCGGCGCTCGCGACGTCGCTTTCCCTTGGCTCAACATGGTGAGTTTCTGGATGTTTCCACCGGCGGGGCTTCTGCTCTACGCTTCGTTTCTGGTCGGCGCGCCCGTAGCCGGCTGGACCGAGTATCCGCCGGTATCGTTGCAAGGCGGTCCCGGGACTTCCATGTGGTGCGTGGCAATTTTCTTAGTCGGCGTCGGGACCACGCTCACCGGCATCAATTTTCTTGTCACGGCGCTCAAGATGCGCGCTCCCGGCATGACGTTTACGCGCATGCCGCTCTTCGTCTGGGCGCAGTTCGCGACGGCGCCGCTCGTGATGATCGCGACCACCGCCCTCGCCGCCGCCCTCGCCGCACTCTTCATGGAGCGCCAATTCGGCGTGCCATTCTACGACCCGACCAAAGGCGGCAGCCCGCTGCTGTGGCAGCACATGTTTTGGTTCTACTCCCACCCGGCCGTGTATATCATGATCTTGCCGGTCTTCGGGATCATCTCGGAAATCTTTCCGACGTTCGCGCGCAAGCCGATCTTCGGGTACAAGATGATCGCCTTCTCGTCGATCTCGATTGCCCTGCTCGGGTTCATGGTCTGGGCGCACCACATGTTCACCTCGGGCCTTGCGCCGTTCTTGCAGCTGCCGTTCATGATTATGACGATGGTGATCGCGATCCCGACCGGCATCAAGGTGTTCTCGTGGCTGGCTACGCTCTGGGGAGGCAAGATCCAGTATACGACCGCGATGCTCTTCGCGATCGCCTTCATCGCGACGTTTACGCTGGGTGGCATCTCGGGCGTTTTTCTGGCGGCTATTCCGTTCGACTTATGGGCGCACGGCACGTACTTCATCGTCGCGCATATCCACTACGTGTTGGTCGGTGGAAGCCTCACGGGGATCTTCGCCGGGATGTTCTACTGGTACCCGAAGATGACCGGGCGTTTCATGAACGAGACGCTCGGGAGATGGACCTTCTGGCTCTTCGTGATCGGCCTCAACGGCACGTTCGTGCCGATGCACTGGCTCGGCCTCATGGGCATGCCACGGCGCGTGGCCGAGTACGACCCGCAGTTCCAAACGATAAACCAAGTCGAGTCGTTGTTCTCGTTCGTGATGACTCTGGCGATATTGCTGTTCTTCGTCAACGCGCTATGGAGCATCCGCCATGGCAAACGAGCCGGGCATAATCCATGGCACGCGCGCACGCTCGAATGGCAGATCCCCTCGCCGCCGCCGTACTACAACTTCAAGCACATTCCGACGGTTCTGGCTAACCCCTACGCGTTCGACGAGCCCGTGCCTTACGCCGGCCTTGAAGACGAGCTGACGGATTCGCCCGCGCCGATTCCGGCCGGTGCCTATTAATGCGCGCGGCGGTGGCAGCCGACCAATTCTATCAGGAGACGCGCGACCTGCGCGTGACGGGCTTCCTGCTCTTCATGGTGAGCGACCTCGTCCTGTTCTCGTCGTTCATCTTTGCCTATCTGTATCTGCGCAATACCGGGCAGGGCTGGCCGCCGCCGGGGGCGCCGCATTTGAACCTGGCGCTTGCGGCTCTGAACTCCGTCGCGTTGTTTGGCTCCGGCGCGACGATACACTTTGCGCTCGAGAACTGGAAGCACGAAAAATTCATGAAATTTGCGGGCTGGATGCTCGCGACCATCATGCTCGGCATCATGTTCCTCTCAGGTCAGGGAATCGAGTACTACAGCCTGTACACCGTCGATCACGCTTCGTGGGCCGGCAGCGGCGTCTTCGGTGCGTCGTTCTTTACGCTTACGGGCATGCACGGGCTCCACGTCTTCGCGGGCATAATCTACTTGACCGTGCTGCTCTTACAGGCGGCGCAAGGAAAATACACGTTTAAATACTACACGGGCTTGACGCTCGGCACGCTCTATTGGCACTTCGTGGACGTGATCTGGGTCGTGCTTTTCTCGATATTCTATCTAATCTAAATTCCATCTAATCTAAGGGGTGGAGAACCGACAATGGAACATTTCGCAATCGTGGAACGCAGCGCCGCCGTCTTTTTCGGCATGCTGGTCTTCATCGCGGCGGCGGTCGCCCTCAAGAACGATTGGAAGGCGACGGGTGTGGAGAACCAGGTCTTTAAACTGATGTTGGCGTTGCTGGCTTTTGGCGCGCTGCTCGGGATCTTCGCCGGCCTCGGCATTATAGGAAAGGCGTAGCCGCATGGACGATCCCGTCGACGAACGCGGCGTTCCGATAAGTCGCGGCGTTCCGAAGGCCGCGCGCATGGTCGGAGCGATCGGCATCGTCATCATCTTCGCCATTGGGACGTTCGTCATCGTGGAGTCGCACTACGGGCATATATGGCCGTCGACGCATTCCATGCGCGTGCCCTTGGGAACGTACAACGGCACCCGAGCAACGGCTCACCGCTAGGAGACAGTCTCCTAGCGGTGCCGGGCGATGCCTATGGCGAGCAACGGAAGATCCGCGTCCGGAAGTACCCCGGTCGGCGTGCCGTCGATCTTGTGGATGCCGCCGTAGACCGAGTATTCCGCCAGCGCTGGGATCGTGAGTTCGGGCAGCGGGCGGTCGCCCAAGAACTCCCACTCCTGCGCGAGGCTCTTGTCGGGGAAGAGCACGGCCACGTAGCCGGACGCGTGGTCTTGAGAGCGGAGATCCGGGCCTCGGTACCGGAGGTAACCGTCGAGGATGAAGATCGGCTCGTACGTCTGCAGGTATGCGCGCACCGGTGCGTATAGCACGGCGACGAAGTAGCCGGCAAAAGCCAGCGAGGCGAACGCGAAGATAGGTGCGAGAACGACGATGTCGCGCTCACTGCTGTGATGGGCTCGCCACACGATGCCCCACGTCAGGAGCGCGAAGACGAGCATGCCCAGCAGCGGTTCGATCGCGATGGCAAAGCGACCGGTCAAACCTCGCCATACGATGCGGCGTTCGCGAGCCGTCCAAGGACGATGCGCGATTTGGCGCGGTACATCGCCGGAGGCGCGGGCGCGGCTCAACCGAGCGGCCGTGCTCGGGCGACGATCTGCGCCGCGCGGGCGTTCGGCGGCAGCGTTCCGAGCGTGTGTCCCCACTCGCCGGCGACGCGCGAGGCAACGAAGGCGTCGCTTACGGCAGCGGGCGCATACTGAATCAGGAGCGCAGCCTGCCAGAGCGTGGCCATGCGCTCGACCAGGATCCGCGCGCGCGCTTCCGCATCCGAAGGATCGCGCAGCGCGCCGCGAAGCGCTTGCGCCGCGGCATCGATGCGCGCTTCCGAACGGGCGGGCCGAATCTCGTCGAAGAAAGCTTCTATGCTTTCGGGCTGTTTGGCAAGCACGCGCAGCACGTCGAGTGCGTTGACGTTGCCCGAGCCTTCCCAGACGGCGTTGACGGGCGCTTCGCGATAGAGGCGTGGCAGGATCGACTCCTCGACATATCCGTTCCCTCCCAAGCACTCGAGCGCTTCCGCGACGACGGCCGGTCCGCGTTTGCAGACGTAGTACTTCCCGACGGCCGTTCCGAGACGCTTGACGACCGACTCGTGCGGGTCGTGCGGCGCACGGTCCGCAGCGCCTGCCAGGCGAATCAAGAGCGCCGTCGCGGCCTCGGATTCCAGCGCGATATCGGCCAGGACGTTTTGCATCAGCG
>JAJXWN010000121.1 GCA_021781595.1 bacterium
ATTGTCGAAGGATTTGAGCAGATATTTCTTGTCGTAATCCAACATATGAAGGCGGCCTTCGAGATCGCTGAAGAGCACGGTGACAGCCTTGATCCGATGCTCGTCCGAGAGATACTTAAGACGCTCCTCTTGAATCTCTTCTGCCGGCACCCGGTTTTTTCGTTGCTGCTTGACGCGCAAATTCAGTTCTTCGAGCTCGCCGTAAGGAAGCATGAGAAAATCGCGTAGTTCGGTAGACATCGTGTGTCGCGCTCCTTGACGCACCGGGTGAGATTCTCATCACGTTTACACGGCGCGCGGCGGACGCCTTTGTCCATCTGGCAAGAGAAAGGGCCCTTCGCCTATCATCTCGTCGAACGAGGGCATGGTAGCCGCCGGCTCGGCAAGCAGCTCTACGGCGTAGAGGCCGATGCGATGATCTGGGCGTAACGCGCGCTCGCTTCGGTCGGTACGCGGGTGAGGTTGGGATCGCCATCGAGGTCGATGTGGAATAAACCGAAATCGCTGTCGTCGTCGAAGGGCAGGCCCCACTCGCGGTTCGACGTGATGCTCCAACAGAGATATGCTTCGATCGGCACCCCTCTCTCCAAAGCGCGCCGCACCTGCGCGACGTGCTTTTCCAGGTAGGCCGCGCGCGAGACCCCGTCGGCACTGGTGACGCAGCCGTTTTCGACCACGACGATCGGCTTGCCGGGGAACTGCTCCTGCGCCTCGCGCAAGATCGAATCCAGCACGTTCGGCCAGACGGGCGCGTTGGCATAACGGCACTCGGCTGCCGCAAAGAGCCGGTGCAACTCCCCCGGCCACACCGACGGAACGCCCCAGTAGTAGTCCAGACCGACGTAGTCCAGCGTGCCCGCGCACTCGGCGGGGCACAGGAAGTGGGGCAGTTTCCCCGCCAGGCCGAGGTTCCACCAATTCGTGCCCAGGAGCGTTCCGAAGATTGCGAAGGACTTGCGCAGCCCGTCGAAGATCTGCAGCGGCGAACGCGTGGCGCTCAAGCGGCGCTCGCCACGCAGCGGAACGAAGCGCACGCGCGCACGCTCCGAGCCAAGAATGTGCGCCGCGATGCGGCGCGCGAGATCGGGTTCCAGGCCGCGATACCCACCCGCGCCGTCCGGCATGCAGAGACCTTCGACGCCCGGGTGGATGCCGACGCGCAGCACACCGCGCTTGCGTATGCTGCGCAGCGACGCATCGAGATCTCCCCCTCGTTCCTGCACCGGCGGAAGGCTCGCGCCGGGATGCTTGAAGCCGCGCAGCACGCGATCGACGGCGTCGAGCAACGCGCGGCTGCCAAGCGCTATTGCGACCGCGAAACGCTGGTCCTTTCCCGGAAGCCGCGTGAGCGTGAGATCGCCGGCGGCGTACGGCTGCAGCATGACGTCGTCGTCGAAGACCAGATCGAGCTCGGCACGCAGCAACGCGGCCACGGCCTCGCCGCTCTCACGGAAGAAGCGAAGCTCCGCATCGGGGAAGCGCTCCGCCGCCTGCGCGGCCGTCGCCGAACCGGTCGTCACGCCGACGCGTCCCTTCCAAGATTCGAACGATTCGGGCAACACCGCAGCAACGGGATGCAGCGCCGCAAGGTGCGCGACCAGATACGGTTCGGAGAAGAGAGCGTGGCTCATGCGTTGCGGTGTCATCGTCAGCTGCGCGATGGAGAGGTCGACTTCGCCCGACTCGAGGATTCGGTGCTGCGAGATCCGCCCGGCTTGACGGCGAGCCTGCTCCGGCGATCTCAGATGCGTGGCGTTGCGATCGGCCAGCCGTTGAAGCCAGCGTGGCAAGCCCAGGATCAGCGGATTCGTGCCGACCAGCGCTCCGGGGCGCTCCTTGTGGATAGCCGCGCGCATACGCGCATGCGCGCGGAAAAGGTTCGGAATGAGCTGCAGCACGGCGCCCATCTGCTGCTCGCCTGTGGCGTGCGGCTCCAGCCCCGGCGGCATGGGATAGGCTCGCATCCAGAAGCCTTTGATGTAGCCGTAGACGAGTTGGTTGGGTTCGTTGATCGTGACGTAGTAGTCGATCAAGTCACCCAGGCGCCGCGCGGCTTCGGAGGCGTAGGCCTCCATGCGCGCGGGGAAACGCGCGTCGAGCATTCCGGCGCCGCCGCCGGCGGCCTCCACGTGTAGCGGCCAGGTGTTGTGGTGCAACGTGACGACCGTCGCCATCTTCTTCTCGCGCAGGTACGCAAGGACGTCGCGATAGTGCGCGAACGCGTCATCGTCCCACTTCCCCGGTTCCGGCTCCAAGCGCGCCCACGAGAGCGAGAGACGAAACGCGCGACATCCAAGACCCTCGGCGAGATCGGCGTCTTCGCGATAGCGATTCCAGAAGTCGGTCGCGCGGCCTCGCGTCGTAAGGCCGCGCTCGCGCTCCCAGAGGTCGCGAATGTCGTCTTGTCCGGCGTATGCTTCGCACTGGTGATCGGCGGTGGCTACGCCGAAACGGAACGATCTCTGCATGCCCCAACGGATGCTCGCCGCGCCGGGCGCTTCCCTCCAGCCGCGGCGCCGGGGCGGGGGAGCGCCGCGCGCGAGGCCGAAGCCGTCGGTATTATGAGATTCGGCAATAAGACGTGCATCGTAACCGGAGGCGGATCGGGCATCGGCCGCGCGACGTGCCTGCAGATGGCGGCGGAGGGCGGCCGCATCGTGGTCGCCGACCTGCACCAGGCGGCGGCGCAGGCGACCGCGGATCAGATTACGGCTGCCGGCGGGCAGGCGATCGCCGTTGAAACCGATGTCGGCAACTCGGCGCAGGTACAGGCCGCGATCGCCAAGGCGGTCGCGGTCTACGGTTCGCTAGACGTGATCGTCAACGACGCGGCGATGATGACGTTCGTGCCGATCGTCGATATCGCGGAGGCGGATTTCTTTCACGTCATTACGACGAATCTCGGATCGGTCTTTTTTTTCGCGAAGTACGGCGCCCCGCACATGCCGCCGGGATCGGCGATCGTCAACATCAGCTCCGTACACGCGCACGCAACGACGACGAACGTGGTGCCCTACGCCGCTTCAAAAGGCGCGATCGAGGCGTTCACGCGCGGCTTCAGCCTGGAGATGGAGGCGCGCAAGATTCGCGTCAACTCCGTTGCGCCGGGTGCGGTCGACACGCCGATGCTCTGGAACAATCCCAACGTGAAGAGCGGCGTAGAAAAGGTGGAAGGCGCCATCGGCAAGCCCGAAGACCTTGCCGAAGCCATCTGCTTCATCGCTTCGGACGACGCGCGCTTCGTCAACGGGACCACGCTGGTCGTGGATGGCGGTCGCCTCGACATCCTGTAAGGCGCTTGCCTCCGTACAAGTCGTCTCATTTTGAATGGCGTCGCGCAAGCCGCACGATATCGCTTACGGTGCGGTGGTTTTCCAGCGCATGGCGTAGTGGGACTGCGGAATTCACGGCGTAGACGTTCCGCCTTCCGACACGCTCTCTTTCGAGGTAGCCTTCAGTCTCGAGATCGTTGAGTATCTGCACCACGGCACGTTCGGTAATGCCAACCAGGAGTGCCAAATCGCGCACGCGTAACGACGGATCGCCGGCGAGCGCCACCAGCACGTGCGCATGATTGCTGAGGAACGTCCAGCCGGAACGCGCCTTCACGAGGCTTTCTTTCGCATTTCCCTGCGGCTCCGATTCGCTTGAGAGCACTCGATCCCTGGACGTTAACTTGCGCCGCAGTCAAGGCGTGACGCTGCGAGAGACATCGTCAAGCAAGACGCATCGAGCACGTCGAACGGGTGCTCGGCATTCAAGCGAGACGACAAGTGCTCTTGCGCGAGCTCGAGAGCAAGGAAGCCGTGCCGTCCGGCTACCGAGATCTCCGCCGCAGCAGTAAAGGTGGCGGGACCGTCAGGGCGCAGGGCGCGCCGGCGGTGGCGTTCAGCCGAACTCCGAGTCGCTCGGTTGGCGGTTGACACGGCGGGGCATTACATGATACATAATACATGTCTTATTAATCCTGTTTTCAAGGTAAGGAGTTGGCCGGTGCAAGAACGCTCGCTAGCCGTTCAGGAGCGCGCCAGCAGCCGCGCGTCCGTTGCAATCGCTCACGGTGACGGCATCGGCCCCGAAATCATCGAATCGACTCTCAAGATAGTTGAAGCCGCCGGCGCAACGCTGGACATTCACCGAGTTGAGATGGGCGAGCAAGTCTACCGCCGGGGCATCTCGAGCGGCATCGCACAGCGCGATTTGGACACGCTCGCCGGAACCGGAGTCCTGCTCAAAGCTCCGATTACCACTCCGCAGGGCGGAGGATATAAGAGTCTCAACGTGACGATTCGAAAGAGCTTTGGCCTTTACGCTAACGTGCGCCCATGCAAAGCCCTCGCACCGTACGTGCGAACGCTGCATCCCGATATGGATGTCGTAATCATTCGCGAAAATGAGGAAGACGTTTACGGCGGAATCGAGCATCGGCAAACCAACGACGTTACCCAATGCTTGAAACTGATAACGCGTTCGGGATGCGAGCGCATCATTCGTTACGCATTCGAGTACGCTCGCGCAAACGGGCGCTCTCGCGTGTCGTGTTTCACCAAAGACAACATCATGAAAATCACGGATGGTTTGTTCCATCGTGTTTTCGACGAAATCGCGACCGAGTATCCCGATATCCAAAACAACCATCTTATCGTCGATATCGGCGCCGCTCGCCTCGCCACGCAGCCCGAGCAATTCGACGTGATCGTCCTGCCGAATCTTTATGGCGACATCCTCTCCGACGTCGCAGCGGAATTATGCGGGTCGGTCGGCATGGCGGGTTCGGCAAACATTGGGGATGGCTTTGCGATGTTCGAAGCCATTCATGGTTCCGCGCCCGACATCGCCGGGACGGACACGGCAAACCCTTCCGGGCTGCTGAACGCCGCCGTCATGATGTTGGCTCACATCGGTCAGGTTGACGTGGCCCAAAGGGTGCATGACGCATGGCTACGTGCAATCGAAGACGGCGTTCATACACGTGATATTTTCGGTCAGCATAGTATCGGGTGTTACGGAACCGTTGCCTTTACTGCAGAGATCATTGCGCGGCTTGGCATGCAGCCTCGCAAGCTCGAGAGCCAGCGTGTAGATGCACCGGTTCGTCTCCAGCCGGCGGAAGCCATAATCAACGATCACCGGCCCGACAAGAAAACGCGGCAAGGCGTTGACATCTTTGTCGATTGGAGTGGGGAACCCGATGTGCTCGCCGCGTCGCTTCAGGCGCTCCGGCTGCCATCACTGAAACTTTCGATGATCAGCAATCGCGGCACAAAGGTATGGCCAGACGGCAACCCTCAAACCCGCTGCGTCGATCATTGGCGCTGCCGTTTTTCGGGAGACGCACCAACGGCTCATGATGTCGTCGCGGCAATCTCAGCCGTGGCCGAAGCTGGCTACGATGTCATCAAGATGGAAGGCCTCTATGCGTTCGACGGTAATGCCGGCTATTCGCTCGGCCAAGGACAATAAGCATACCTGGTACCGGCGGCGCGCGCTTATCGTAACGAAGCATGGCAAAGAGCGCGTTATCACGCCTCTCTTGCAACGTACATTTGCGATGCAGGTCGAGCTGTTGTTGCTGAACACCGACGTACACGGTACCTTCACCGGCGAAGTGCCGCGTGTCGGCAGCGCCAAGGAAACGCTTCAACGCAAGATTGCCGACGCGTTTCCGTTTACTGATCGTGGAGACATCGTCGTCGCAAGTGAAGGTACCTTTTTCCAAGATATGCTGGGACCGGTCGACATTGAACTAGTTGCCATCCATGAGGTCGGTTTTGAATCGCCGATTGTAGGTGTATGTCGGTCCTACAACAGCAATGCAGCACGTTTTCAGGTATGCGACGAGGTTACGGTACAACGCGCCATCGCCGCGATCGGCCTTCCATCGCACGGTGCAGTGCTTCGCGTCGATGGGGCCGTTTTCGAGAAAGGGATACACGAGGTCCAGATTCTCACGAATTTGGCACGCGAGTTCCTGGGAAAGGGCACCGCAGTCGAGATAGAGAGCGACATGCGCGCCTACCATAATCCAAGAAGAATGCGGACGATCGCACGTGCTTGTGCCGATGCCATCAGGAGCGCCTGCATCTTCTGCCCGTCGTGTGACGAACCGGGTTTTTGCGTCGTCGAAGCGATTCCCGGTGCGCCCTGTGAATGGTGTCACATGCCAACGAGCATTGCGAAAGCGCATCGAATCGCCTGCCGGTGTTGCGGATTCGAGGTTGTCTCCGAAACCGGCACTCCCTACGCCGAGCAGCGCTGGTGCCCGGACTGCAACCCCTAGAAGTCCATGCCGGAGGCCTCAGCAGTGGCGCCAGCGCTCACGAAGCGGCTCTTTGCACCGTGCGCGCAATCGTCCACCAGGGCCGCCTCGAGCGCGGCTTCGCTTGCCGCAAAGGCGTTCCAGCGCTGCACGAACGAATCGACTAATGTGGTGATCTCCTGCTCTTTAACGGGAACCGGAGCGACGCGGCCAGAGCCCGATGTCAGCTTGTCCAGCATCCCTTTCTTGCCTTCTACGAGCAAACCCGCTGCTATGCACTGCGCCTGCACGATGTTCAAGAGCACGGCCCAGGGGTTTTCGGAGTCTACCCCGAGCCACGCACGCACCGTATCCCGCGCGGTTTGACCGTCTTTGATACAATCGTAAAGTTTTTTCACGGCAGGATCGTACTGCGCCGCGCCGGAGAGTTTGCGCAGCACGACATGCCGAGAGCGAACCAACAGGACTCTCTTCTCCACGATTTCCATACTCAGGGCGTTATCGTCGCGAAAGCGCAGGAACCCCGCAGCAAACATTTTTG
>JAJXWN010000122.1 GCA_021781595.1 bacterium
AGTCGAGCGAGACCGGTACCGGCGCTCCCGCCGCAGGTTTCCGGCGGCGCGAGGTCGTGCGCCGGCGACGGCGCGACGGCGTGCAGCGTGCCTGCGCCCCGAGCTGTGGAACGGTGATCTGGTCCCCGTCGTTCAGGCGCTGCGCCAAATTGACGCCGGCCGGGTCGGCAGCCGGCGCCAGGCCGCCGGCTCGAGCGACCGCATCGGCCGCGCGCGCACCGGCCGGCAGACGGTAGAGCCCCGGACGTGAGATCTCACCCACGACGTAGACGGTGACGGTGGCCCCTCTCGGCGCAGCAAGCCGCCGCGCGGTGTTGCCGGAAGCCGGGGGCGGCGAGAGCGCGGCGAGCGGCGGCGCCGCGTTCGGAACGGGGTGCCGGATCGCCAGCGCCGCCACGAGAACGACTGCCGCGACCACGATCCAACGGTGCATGACCGGCCTTCACGCTGAAGGCACGCTTCGGAAAGGGTTCGGTAAATCGCGCAACGATGTTGGAGAAGATGGCTGAGTCTTACGATTTCCGCTCCGTCGAGCGAAAGTGGCAAGAACGCTGGGAGCAGGCACAGATCTACCGGGCCTCCGACGACGATGCGCGCGAGCGCTACTACGTGCTCGAGATGCTGCCGTACCCCTCCGGCGATCTCCACGTCGGACACGCGAAGAATTACACGCTGGGCGATGCGGTGGCGCGGATGATGCGCATGCTCGGCTACAACGTGCTACATCCCATGGGCTGGGACGCGTTCGGCCTTCCGGCCGAGAATGCGGCGATCCAGCGCGGCATCGACCCCGCGCAATGGACGCGCTCGAACATCGTAAACATGCAGCGCCAGATACGGCTGATGGGCACGGGATACGACTGGAGCCGAGAGATCGCCACATGCGATCCGGAGTACTACCGATGGAACCAGTGGCTATTCTTGCGTCTGTACGAACAAGGGCTTGCGTATAAGCGCGAGGCGCCGGTCAACTGGTGCCCCAACGACCGGACGGTGCTGGCGAACGAGCAGGTCGTAGACGGGCGCTGCTGGCGCTGCCACTCTCCCGTTGAACGGCGTAACCTCTCGCAGTGGTTCTTGAAGATCACCGCCTACGGCGACCGCCTGCTGGCCGGCATCGACGGGCTGGAAGGCTGGCCCGAACGCACCAAGACGATGCAGCGCAACTGGATCGGCCGCAGCGCCGGCGTGCAGTTTTCGTTTGCCGTGGAGAACTCCGCGGCGCGCATCGGCGTCTTCACCACGCGGATCGACACGGTCTACGGCGTTACCTATCTGGCGATCGCGCCCGAGCATCCCGTCGCCGCGCAGATCGTCACCGAAGAGCGGCGCGCCGAGGTCGAGCGGTTCACCGCGAGCCTCAGCTCGAAATCGGAGCTCGAGCGCACGAGTTTGATGGCCAAGCAAGGCGTCTTCACTGGGGCGCACGCGATCCACCCGCTCTCGCACGAGCGCATACCCATTTGGGTGACGAACTACGTCCTCGCGGAGTACGGTACGGGCGCCGTCATGGGCGTGCCGGCTCACGACGAACGCGATTTCGAGTTCGCGCGCGATTTCGGACTGCCGGTCGCGCAGGTCGTCGTACCGCCGGGCGGCGCGGCCGAAGGCCCGCTCGAAGCCGCCTACGCCGGCGACGGGCGCCTGATCGCCAGCGGCGATTTCACCGGCATGCCGAGCGCCGGCGCGCGCGATGCGATCGCGCTACGGCTCGCGGAGCTGCACGCCGGCGAGACGGCCGTGAACTTTCGCCTGCGCGATTGGCTGGTGTCGAGGCAGCGCTACTGGGGCACGCCGATTCCGATCGTCTACTGCGAGCGTTGCGGCGAGGTGCCCGTCCCCGACGAACAACTGCCGGTACTCTTGCCCGCCGACGTCCCAATTACGGGGGAAGGCTCGCCGCTCGCGCGGGATCCGGCGTTCGTCAACACCGTCTGTCCCTCGTGCGGCGCGCCGGCCACGCGGGAGAGCGACACGATGGACACGTTCTTCGAGTCGTCGTGGTACTATCTGCGCTACCTCGACCCGCATGGCGACGCCGCGCCGTGGAGTAAAGCGGCGGCCGACCGCTGGATGAACGTCGATCAGTATATCGGCGGCTCCGAGCACGCGGTGCTGCATCTTCTCTACTCGCGCTTCTTCTATAAGTTCTTTCACGATCGCGGCTGGGTCCGTGGACCGGAGGAGCCGTTCGCGCGCTTGTTCCACCAGGGAATGGTGCTTTACAACGGTGAGAAGATGTCGAAATCGCGCGGCAACGTCGTGGGGATCGACGAAACGGTCGAACGGCAGGGCGTCGATGCGATGCGTTTGTTCCTGCTCTACGTGACGCCGCCCGAGGACACGAGCGAGTGGACCGACGAAGGCATCAGCGGGCGCGTGCGCTTCGTCAACCGAGTCTGGCGAGCGTGCGAGCCGTTCTTCGATAGCGCCGGAAGGGCGTCGCTCGCGGAGTTACCGCCCGCGCCGAGCGCCGCGGAGCGAGAGCTGGTTCGCGCGGTTCACCTCGCCTTGAAATCGGCGATCGACGAAACGATCTCGCGCCGCTTTCACTTCAACGCGACGATTGCGAAGCTCGACGAGTACGTCAACGCGCTCACGGCCCTGGGAAGGGCTGCGCCCGGTTCGCCCGCGGTGCATTATGCGGTACACGCGCTGCCTACGATCATCGCTCCGTTCGCACCGCACGTGGCGGAGGAACTCTGGGAACGCCTGGGGCACGCCGAGTCGGTGCATCTGCAAGCGTATCTCCGCCCCGACGAACGGGCGCTTGCCCTTGAGGAGATCACGCTCGTCGTCCAAGTCAACGGCAAGATCCGCGCCCGCATCCAAACAGTTCCGGGTATCGGCGAGGACGCTGCCTACGAACTGGCGCTCGAACAGAGCGGCGTGCGCGCGCAACTCGAAGGCAGGCACGTCCGCAAGCGCATCTTCGTCGCCGGTAAGCTGTTGAATATCGTCGCGGATCAATAATTTTCGGGGAAGCGAAGGTTCAACGTCATGTTCGGGGCATCTTGCGTGAGCCCGATACCGAGCAGCGCCTGCCACGATACCCGTCTGTTGATGGCGTAGGTCGTTCCGATGTTCAGCACGCCTGCGTTGATCTCGCTGCCGGCTATGCTCTGCCACTGTAGGCCGTTCGGATGGACGCGGGTCGGCCCGACCATCGTATCTTGGAACGAAAACGTGAGGCTCATACGGTCGTTCAAAGCGAAGGCCGTGCCAAACGTGGCACTATATGCATCGCCGGGGGCGACCGTGCCGGGTTGGACTTGACCGGCGTTCACGCTAATATCGCCGAAGTGCCCGGGGATGCTATGGTAGTAGTTGAAGCCGCCGAAGAGGATGGCGGGGTCGACCGCCTTGATCATGGTGGCTCCGGCGGAGACCGTGTAGACGCCCTGCCCGGTAGGCAATCGCGTCGGGTACGACAGACTCGAGTTGGCCGGGTCCTGAACGATCTTGACGCCGTAGGGACTGCGCCCGGTGGGTACGGCAAGGTGCATGTTGAGGATCACGCTCGGGCTGTCGAGCCGGGGCTGGCGCAACTGATAGTAGAAACCGGTGCTGATGTCGCCGAGACCGCCCGCGAAGAAGCGTTTTTCGCTTGCGAGCGCCGACGAGTTTTGCGCGCCGACCGAACTATACAAGGAGGCGCGCTCGACGTAGGGCACCGTCATATCGAACTGCAGCCGGTTGGTGGCGCCGTAGTTCGCCGTTAGGCTCGGAATGACCAGCGAGTTCTCCTGGCGGCTGACGTTGACGTTGCCCAAGAAGATCGCGCCCAGCGCCAGGAACCCGTTGAGCGTGAAGAAGCGATTGTCGGCATACGTATAGGCGATGCCAGGCGTGAGCGTAATGCCGTGATGGAAGAGCGCGTTCTGTTGCTCGTAGATGCTCTTCTCGCTGCTCGTCTGGGGCGCCGGTTTGCCGAGCGAACTTGCCGCCGGTGCGGGTGGAGCAGCCGCTACGGGTTGGGAGGCCGGTGCGGGCGCGGCCGCGCGGGCCACCGCCGGAGCGGGCGCCGGCTGCGCGGGTGCCGTGGGTTTGGCTTTGGCCACGGCGAGATGGCCATGCGCGCGAAGCACGAGGCGCTCGAGTCGCTTGATCTGCCGTTCTTGCACGTCGTACTTGTGTTTGAGCACGTCCAGTTGATGCTGCATCGCTCGCAAGCGCTGCACGCTCGTCTTGGTGGCGGCAAGCGCCGGCAACGGCACGATACTCGCAAGGAACGAGCCGAGAATCGCGGTCACGAACAATCTCTTGGCGTTCATGGCAGGCCGCTCAGCGACTGCAGAATCGGGAGGATGTTGCCGATGCCGGATGACGTAGACGGAGCCACTTGGGCCTGCATGTTGAGGTCGCTTTCGATCTGGTTCGAGTTGCCGTTCAATTGAACGGTTTGCAATACGCCGTCCGGCCCGATCGATTGAGAGACCGTGCCCGCCGCCGTGGCGATCGCGATCGTCACCGAGTTGGCCCCTATGGTGGTCGTGCATGTCGATCCGCAGGTGGTCGTCGTCGGCGTGATGACCGAATTCGGTGCGCTCTGCGTGACGACGAGCCCGGCGTCGTTGACGACGGTATTGCCGTCGCCGGCGACTTGAATGCTTTGGCCGACCCCATTCGAGATGCCCGAAACCGGTGCGGCGCCATCGACGCTATTGCTTGTTGCGGGCCCCGGCGGCAGGCCGCCGTTGTTCGAGGAACTCCACGTTGAGACCGTCACGGTACCCGCCTGCACGTTGATCCCGAGGTTTAGGCCGACGGACACCCCCTGCGTCGTGCTGCCGGAGGGCACTTGCCACGTGCTCACCATCTGAACGCCGAAGTAGACGACGCTCGTGCCGAGCCCCGAGATCGAGGGGCCTGCCGTATGCGCGGACTGCGCGACCGATGCCGTGAAGACCCCGCCGGTCGCCCCGGCGATGCCCGGACCCGGCCGAAGGGCGGTTGCGGCAGCGACGGCGCCCGGTCCACCCGAATGCGGAGCGACGTAGCGGCCCCGCATCGTCCCGAGCTGCGCGTCGCCGACCGTCGGCAGCGCTGCGAACATCGCGAACGGGTTGCTCGCGCCGGCCGCGAAGGCGGGCGCCGCGCACGCGGCCGCCGCGCACGAAGCGAGCGCTCCGCACGCGACGATGCGGCGAGCTGCCGTTCTCAGTTTCTTGGGGTCGTGCGCGATCATGATCCGTTCCAATCTCCGTTCCTGCGCTATAAGCGGTCGATGCCGGGAATGTAGATCGTAGAGAGGACGGCGTCGGCGAGTACGCTGGTGTCCGGAGGTATGCCGGCGGCCATCCGGCGCAGGCTCGGCGGCGCATGCACGCGGACGAGCACGTTCGAAGCCTGGTAGCTCGGTGCGGCGATGATGAAGATAATTCCGTTCCACATGCGAGCGAACTCGGAGGTCCGCAGGATCTGGTTCCCACGTATCGGGTCCGCTATGTAGGTGTACGCCGGCGTCGTCTTTTTCAGGACGACGAAATGCTCGTATCCGTCCTCGTCGAGCAGCGCGATCGTCGGAACCTTAACCTCGAACAGTTTGTCGAGCGGCACTTGATAGCCGGCGCCTACCAGCCCGAGTGCATTCACGTAGTGCTTGATGTCGAGCAGAGAGAAGCCGCGCACGCGGACCAATGCGGGATCGCTTACCTGCAGCATGCCGCGGATCACGCTGTTTTCGCTCGCCGGCATGCCGTAGGCGTAGTGCAGGATCGTCGCCACCGAGGCGGCCCCGCAGCTGTAATCGGTGTGCTGGCGGACGATCCCGAAGAAGCGCTCACCCAGAAACGAAACAACCGGGACGCGGATCAGCCCGGCGCCCGGAATGAATCCGGCCACCGCACCGTCCTGCGCACGCACGGGTGCCGGCATCAGCATCGCCGCCGCCGCGCACCAGATCGCGATCCTTCCCGCGTTTCGCATGAGCCGATTCACTCTCTCCCTACTATTAAGTCGTTTAAGTCGTTGGCGTTCTTGGGGTTACGGCTCGAGGAGAAGAACGTTCTCCTCGAGCCGCCGATCGCACATCTACCGAAGTGGATGCCGAGTCTCTTACTCCGAGCCTGAACCTGAGCCGGGGGCTGCTGCGCCGCTCGCGTTGTTGATCACGAGCGAGTTGGCTTGCTGGTTGCCGTTTCCGGCGGCGACGTTCATGCCGATGTTACCGGATGCGTTTGCAAACGCAGACCCTTTGACCGTGGCGGTATTGTCGTCGCTGTCGCAGTAACGTACGTCGTTCGCACCTTGCAAGGAGCCGGCGACGAGCCCATTGAGTTGATCCTGGTTGAGGATCACCGCGGCGTTGGACTGCTGGTTCAAATTACCGGCAGCCACGTTGACGCCCATATTCCCCTTTGCATACTGGAACGCCGCATCCTTGATCGTGGCGCGCTGATCGTAGGCGTGGTATACGTCATTATCCTTCTGGAGTTGGACGGCACCGCTGAACAACGAAAAGCCGCTGTGACCCTGATCGATGTACATCGAGTTGGCCTGCTGGTTGCCGTCTCCCGATGCGACGTTGGCGCCGATGTTCCCGGTCGCCCACTCGAACGCACTATCCTTGATCTTGGCGACGTTGCCGTCGCCGTCGTGCACGGTCTGGTTGTGCGAAATCTGGACGTTCGCTTGGACCGACGTCACCGCATTCGGGAGCACGTCGGCAAAAGCGGGGGCCGACATCGCAGCGACGAGCGCCAGAAGCGCCGTGGATGCAAGGCCGGTCTTGATGGTATGTTTCACGAGGTTCTCCTTTTCGAGTACTGGGCCGGCCTTACGGATCGCCGGTCC
>JAJXWN010000123.1 GCA_021781595.1 bacterium
GAAACCCGTGACGTCCGTGACCGCGTGCACCTCGGCTCGCAGCGCCGCCGCCGCCGCGCGGTCGTTGAGCGCCACCATCGCGTCGACGGCCGGCTGCATCTGCGCGGCGCCGATCTCGCCGCGCTTGAGCGCGGTTGCGAAGATTCCGGTGCCGATTGGCTTGGTCAGTATCAGCACGTCGCCGGGGCGCGCGCCCGCGTTGGTTAGGATGCGCCTGGGATCGATGATCCCGGTGACGGCCATGCCGTATTTGGGCTCGCTGTCCTTGATCGTATGCCCGCCGAGTATCGCCACGCCCGCCTGCAGCGCGATCGAGCAACCTCCTTCGAGGATCCGCTCGAGGACGCGCAACTCGATCGTATCGGCCGGGAACGTTGCGATGTTCAGCGCGGTAATCGGCGTCGCGCCCATCGCGTAGATATCGGAGAGCGCGTTGGCTGCTGCGATACGCCCGAAGTCGAACGGGTCATCGACGATGGGCGTGAAAAAGTCGACGGTCTGCACGATGGCCAGATCGTCCCGTAGTCGATAGACGCCGGCATCGTCGCTGGTGCCGAAACCGACGAGGACGCCTTCGTTCCCGGTAGCGGGTAGGCGGCGCAGGACCTGCGCCAGCTCGGCCGAGCCGAGTTTACTCGCTCAACCCGCGCAGGAAGAGTACGCCGTCAGTTTGATGTTTTCGAGGGACTGCATCCCCGTTAATACAACAGCGCCCCCGGCTGGTCCGCTCGCCGGCAGTCATAAGCGATGACGGTTGAAATACGGCGCCACGAACGGCCGCGCGAACCACGGAAGCATCCGTTCGATCGCTCCGTCGATGCGCCCGTCGGGCTGCGTGAGGTAGGTGACGAGCGTCGACCGGTGCAGGTCGGCCCGTATGTCCGGCGAGAGCGGGAAGAAGAGCACGACATAGAGCAGCAGCCACAGACCGATCGTCGCCTTTACGAAGCCGACGGCCGCACCCCCGAGCGCGTTGGCGATGCCGATCAGGGGCAGCTTCGCAACGCCGTTTAGAGCCCAGGCGATCGCAATGACGACGATGTAGGTAACCAGGCCTGTGAGGAACATTCCGATGACGTGCGCGGATCCGGGCCCCACGTGCATCACCGATTGGAAGACGCGGTCCAGGGCCCCGTTGTACCACCAAGGCGTGATGAGTGCGAGCGCGAGCGCGATCGCGCCCGAGAGCTCGGAAACGAACCCGCGCTTGTAGCCTTTGAGCACCGCGATCAGTAAGATCGCGAGGATGAGAATATCCGGCCAGGCCAAGCTCATTTGCGCACCGTGGCTCCAAGCTCGTCGCCGAGCGCGGAGAGGACCTTTGCGACGGCCGTGTCGGCTTCCGCGTCGGTGATCGTCGCATCGGCGCGTTGCAGCGTGACGCGCACCGTAATGCTCTTGCGGCCCTCACCGACGCCCGGACCGCGGTATTCGTCGAAAACCCTAACGCGAACGCAGAGCGGTCCCAGCACGCGCGCGATGCTCCGCTCGATTTGATTGGCTCGCACGCCGAGTTCGCAGACGAGCGCGAGGTCGCGATAGGACGACGGGTACTTGGACGGCGGCGCGTATTGCGGGGTACGATAGTCTGGAATGTTGTCGAGGGAGATGCTGCACACGTATACCGGCATGGCCACGCCGAATGCGTCCGTCATCCGGGGATCGACCTGACCGACGTTGGCGATCTCGCGCCCGTCCACAAGCAGAACCGCCGTTTTCCCCGGGTGCAAGCCGTTGCGCACGTCGGGCGTTACCTCGTAATCGCGCTGCCCGGTCAGTGCGTAAACGAGCGCCTCGCTGTCTCCCATGATGCGTAAGAACGCGGTGTCGCGCCAGGGCGGCTCCTCGACCGGCGCAACCGAGTATCCGAAGGCGAGCGTGCTTATCTCCGACGGGTGGTCCCCGTCGGAGAATACATGCCCGATCTCGAAGACGCGCGCGGGCTCGCCGGAGCGCGCGAAGTGCTCGAGCAGGCCCGGACCGAGAGCGTATCGCAGGTAGCGCTGATCTTCCGAGAGCGGGTTGCGAACCTCGACGGCGGGCGAGCTCGGTGTGAAACCGGCGCGCTTGAGGTTTTCGAAAACCCTCGCACCGTGCAACGCGCAGGAGATGATCTCGCGGTAGCCGAGCGCGGAAAGCGTACGCGCGATCGTTCGCTCGAGGCGATAACCACGGCTCTCGATATCGTGGGAGAAAACCTGCGGAATCTCGGATTTGATCCGCTCGTAGCCGGCCATGCGCGCCAGTTCTTCGACGACGTCGGCTCCGAGCGTAACGTCGCGCCGCCAGGGCGGCGGCGCCAAGAGCAGGCGTTCGGCGCTCTCTTGGACGACGCCGAAACCCAGCGCCTCCATATGGCCGCGAATCTCGCCGGCGGCCAGGTCGAATCCCAAGAGGCGCTTGACTTCGCTGGTCTTGAACGAGATCGCCGGCATCGCGGCGACGGGTGCGCCAAACGCGTGCGGAGCGAAAGGCGTCGCTCCCGACTGCACCAGCAGCCGTGCCGCGCGGGCCGCGCCGTAGTCGCTAAGGATCAGCGGCAGCGTTTTTTCGTGGCGCGTACTCGCATCGGTGCGGATCCCGAGAGCCGCACTCGTGCGGCGAATGCGCGCACCGTCGAAATTCGCGCTCTCCAGCAATACTGCGCTGGTCGAGGCGCTCACTTGGCTCGCGCCGCCCCCCTTGATTCCCGCGAGCGCCTGCGCCTCGCGCTCGTCGGCGACGACCAGCGCGCTCGGGTCGAGCTCGCGTTCCACGCCGTCGAGCGTGACCAGCTTTTCACCGCGCTTCGCGTCGCGCACGATCAAATGGTGGTTCGGTATCCGAGCGTCGTCGTAGAAGTGAAGCGGCTGTCCGGTTTCGAGCATGACGTAGTTCGAGATGTCGACGACGTTGTCGATCGGGCGCTGGCCCGCGAGAGCCAAGCGGATGCGCATCCAGGCGGGCGACCGCCCGACGCGTACGCCGGTGAAGCGCTGCGCGACGAAGCGCACGCAGCTGGCCGATTCGATCGAGACGATCGGAGCCTCGGCACCGTCGTCGCGGTCGCCGGGGTTCGCGAGATCGGGTAGGCGAAGCGCGGTCTTCTGGACCGCAGCCAGCTCGCGAGCCAAGCCGACCATCGACATCGCATCGGCGCGGTTGTTGGTCACATCTACGTCGAGCACCGCATCGGCGAGGCGAAAGCGTTCGACCACGTCGGCGCCCAGCGCGAGGTCGGATTCGAACTGCATGATGCCGTCCTCAAACCATTCGCTCGGAAGTCCCAGCTCTTCCGCAGAGATCATCATTCCTTCGGACTCGATGCCACGCATCTTACGCCGCTCGATCTTGACGTGCGGCAGTTGGGCGCCGATGGTCGCGACCGCGATCGTCTGACCGGCCGCCACGTTGGTAGCGGCCGTCGCGATCGTTAGGCGCGTTCCGCCGCCGGTCTCGATCTCTCCGACCTGCAGGCGATCCGCGCCGGGGTGTTTCGCGAGCGCGGCGATCCGGCCGATGACGACACCCGAGATCGCGGGGCGCTCCCGTATTCCGTCGACCGGGAAACCGATCGACGCCAGCAAATCGGCGACGGCTTGAGCGTCGGCGGGGAGATCGACGTACTCCCGCAGCCAGGCTAATGGTACGCGCATCGTTCTATCGTCAATCTTCGTTCAGGCGAGCTGCTGCAAGAAGTCCGGCTCGTTCTCGACGAACCGGCGGATGTCGTCGACGTCGTAGCGCACGATCGCCAAGCGCTCCAAGCCGAAGCCGAAGGCCCAGCCGCTCACGGCGCCGGCGTCGTACTTCATCTCGGAGAGGACGTTCGGGTGCACCATGCCGGCTCCGCCAAGTTCTATCCATCCCGAACCTCCGCACATGCGGCACGTGCCGCCCAGCCCGTGGCAGACCGGGCACGTCGTGTCCACCTCGGCGCTGGGTTCGGTGAACGGAAAGTACGACGGGCGAAACCGCACCTGCTGGTCGGGTCCGAAGAGCTCGCGGCACATGCCGGTGAGCATGCCCTTGAGATGGCCGAAGTGAATGCCTTGCGCGACGAGCAACCCTTCGCATTGATGGAATTGGTAGAGGTGACGAGCGTCGACGGCATCGCGCCGGTAGCACTTTCCCGGAGTTACGACCGCGACCGGGGGCTTGTGCTGCTGCATCGTGCGAATCTGCATCGGCGAGGTGTGCGGGCGCAACAGCAGGTGATCCGTGAGAAAGAACGAGTCGAAGCCGTCGCGTGCCGGATGATCCGGCGGAATATTGAGCGCGTCGAAATTATAGTAGTCGGGCTCGATCTCCGGGCCCAGCACGACGGCGAACCCGTGGCGTTCGAAATAGGCGCAGATGTCGTCCATCACGCGCCGAATCGGATGGATCGAGCCGCGAAGCGGCGCGATTGCCGGGAAGGTGACGTCGATTCGTTTTGCGAGTTCCGCATCGAAGTTTCCGGTCGCGAGCCGGCGCTCGGCTTCGAGCAGCTGCGCCTCCAGCACCTCGACGGCCGCGTTGATCGTCTTGCCGGCGGCCGGGCGCTGCGCCGCCGGCAGCTGCCCGATGCCGCGGCGGAGCAGCGTCACCTCGCCGCTGCGCCCCAAGAAAGCCACTCGCACGGCTTCGAGGGTATCGGCATCGGGTGCATCGGCCACGGCGGCATCGAAACGGCCGCGCAATTCGGAGAGTTGGTTCGCTAGTTCGCTCATTCGTCCTTATGAAAAAGAAGGCGCCCGGCGGTTAGTTCCGGGCGCTCTTCAAATCCACTCTTTTCGTCGTCGTCGACGGTCAGGTCGGGGCCGGAGTCGGGTGCAAGTGCCGGTAGATCAAATATGCGTTTATCGAACCCGTGTTTGCAAAGATCGTCCAAAAGAATTCGGAGGTCGCCATCGGTTTTGTGGGTCTCCTTTTCTCGGCAGTTTGACTCCGCACGACCGTGCGAATGGGAGCAGTATACCACGCGAGTTTTGCATCGGGTAGTCTTGACTTTTTGCCCCGGAACTACTGTCTTGACAAGGCTCCCCTCAGGATATCATGACGCCGGTCATCCCGGCTTCGTGGCCTCGTAGAGGGCGATCGAACCGGCCGTAGCGGCGTTCAGGCTTTCGGCCGGGCCCGCCATCGGGATGGCCACCAAACGGCTGCAGAGGGCGCTCCAAGGACCCAGGCCGTGCCGTTCGCTTCCGACCGCCAGGATCGTACGGGCGCCGAACGGCGCTCGGCCCAAGGGCTCGCCCGCGGCGGCCGTGCCGACGATTTCGAATGCGTGCCGGCGGGCGGCCGCCTGCAGTTCCCCGCAGGAAGCCCGGGCGAGGCGCTGCCGGAAGATGGCACCCATCGCTCCACGGACCACCTTTGGCTGGTACGGCTCGACGCCGCTGGCTCCGAAGATTGCCCGGTCGACGCCGAACGCTTCGGCCGAGCGCAGCAACGTACCGGCGTTCCCGGGGTCGTTGAGATCGGCCAGGAGCAGAACGGTGCCCGGTGCTTCCAGCAGCTCGTCGAGAGGGTGCAGCAGCATTGGAGCTACCGCGAGCAGCCCGGAGGGCGTATCGAGATCGGAGAGTTTCGCGAAGGTTCGCTCGTCGACCAGGTAGACCGGCGTGCCGGCGCTCTCCAAGGCTCGAACCTGCGCCGCATCGTCATAGGCGCGCCGCGTCGCGTAGAGCGCCTCGATCGCAACCCGGCTGCGCAGCGCTTCGTCCAGCAGCGTCGGCCCCTCGAAAGAGAAGCGGCCGTGCTCGCGGCGCCCTTTCTTGGAGAGCAGCTCGCGGGCGAATTCGACGCGCGGGTGATGGGCGCCCAGCGTCGTCGGCATCGCTTCAGCGCATCGGCGTGCGGTGCATCTGCCAGGCCCGCAACGCGATCAGGATGACTCCGGAGAGTATCGCCGCGATGGCGATGGCGATCCGGTCGTTGAAATGGTGCGGCACCACGAAATGCAGCATCAGGAACGCGACCAGGGCGAATATTAGGGCGAAGAGGAGAAGCCAGCGGAGTTCCTGGCCGATCGACGATTGGTTGTTACGCACGGTTGAAGGTGTACGAGGCGTCCGGCCGCTTCTCCGTTAATCCATCGGCCATGGACGACCGGACGGAGGTTGTGGACTCACGCGAAGTCTTTAGCGGGCGCGTCTTTCGCGTCCGCGTCGATACGGTGCGGATCGGCGGCGCGCAGGAGCGCGTCGACGTCGTGGAACACGGCGGGTCGGTCGCGATCCTCGCCTGCCCGGAGCCCGGCCGGCTCGTCCTCGTCCGGCAGTACCGGCATCCGGCCCGGCGCGCGCTCTGGGAGATTCCGGCCGGGACGATGGAACCGGAGGAGGAACCCGCCGCCGCCGCTGCCCGCGAGCTGGCCGAGGAGACCGGCTTTGTCGCGGCGCGCGTGGTGCCACTCTATACGGCCTGGGTGACTCCGGGATTTTGCACGGAGCGGATGCATCTCTTCCTCGCCGATGGATTGACCGCGGGCGCGCAGCATCTCGACGCCGACGAGCGCATCGAGGTCGGCATCTTCACGCTGGAGCAGGCTTGGGCGATCGCCGAGCGAGGCGAGTCCACCGACATGAAAACGCTGCTCGCACTCCTGTGGATGAGCGCGCGCGCGTAACGATACGCTCCGCCCTCGGGAGCCTGCAGCGCAAACGGGGAATCAGCAGGCAAACCGACCAAGTGCGCCGCGTGGCGGCATGATACTGCCCAAACTCAAACCGGCCACGAAAGCGGGGCCGGGCCAGGTCAGGTCCAGCGTTCCTTGAGCAGATCGCCCCGACGTCCGCGAAATACGAAGATGTGTCCGCAG
>JAJXWN010000124.1 GCA_021781595.1 bacterium
CATCGAGATCGCGCAGCAAAACCTCTCGCGCGAGGACGTTGCAACGATGCAGGCCGAGATGGCGTTCGCGCAGCTGCGAAAGGGAGATCCGGCTTCGGCGGCGAGCACGATCGCGGCCGCAGGCGACGCCGGCGATGATGCCGACGAAAGGCATCCGTTTCCGCACTACCGCCACTGGGTCGCAGCTCATGTCTACGCCGAAGCGGGCGACCGTGACCGCGCGCGCGCCGAGCTCTATGCCGCCGCATCGGCATATGCCCGCGCGATCGCACTGATCCCCGAACGCGCCGCACGCAACGCGTATAGCGGCATCTGGTTTAATTCCGCGCTATTGCGCGATGTCGGGGCGCTCCGCCACGGGGAGGCTTCGCTAAAAACCTAGCTAGCGCTAAAAACCTAGCTAGAACGTAAACCGCAGGCCGACGAAGCCTGCAGTCGAGCCGCCGTCGGTCGTGGAGTGGTAGAGGCGCAGTTCGATCGAGGTCGACGCAGCGATGGACTTGCCGGCGAAGACGGTCAGAACCGGCCCGACGGCACGGCCGAGCGCCAGGTTTCCGATGCCCGCGCCCGCGCCAACGTACGCGCCGCCGTAACCCCCACCGGTGAACCCGCGAATCTCGGCCGTAAGAGCATAGCCGCCCCGTGCCGTGAGAGGCATCGCCAGCGTTCCCTGAATATCCAGCGGATAGGAGGGGATCGAGGCCCCGCTGCTCACGAGCACGGCACCGCCCGCCTGCGAGGGCGTATCCTGCAGCCACGCCCCGGCGGCCACCGATATCGCGGCGGAGGCCGGGGCGACGGCCAGCGCCAGCGCTGCGGCGAAACCGAAGATTGCGCGAGGGAGTCGTGTTCGCATGAGTGAGGGGTTATCCGCCCGGAAAACGGAGGCCTCCGAAGAAGTAGGCTCGTTGAAGTAGGAGGGATCATGGCGACGGTCGAGCAGGTCCGCGAAGCTCTCGCGGAGGTCAAAGACCCTGAGATCGATCTCGGGATACTCGAACTCGGTCTGGTCTACGACGTACGCGCCGAAGGCGAGAGCGGCGAGCACGTCACCGTCGTGATGACGCTCACGTCGCCGATGTGCCCCGTGGGCCCGATGTTCAAGAAAACCGTCGAGGATCGCGTAAAGGCGCTCGACGGCGTCGAAACCGCCACCGTGGAGATCACGTTCACGCCGCCCTGGGATCCTCGCGAGATGGCCAGCGACGACGTGAAACTCGCGCTCGGTATCTGGTAGCGCGCTCGATGAAGAGCCAGGCAGAGCAGTACGCCGAGCTCCTGCGCAAGCGCGAGCTCTCGCTCGCCCCAGCCGGCCAAACGGCGATAGACCGGCAGCACGAACGCGGTAAGCGTACGGCCCGCGAGCGCATCGACGCGCTGGTCGACGCCGGTTCGCTGCGCGAGCTCGATCGCTTCGCCGTTCATCGCACGAGCGCGTTCGGACTCGAGGACCGGGAGTTTCTGGGTGACGGCGTGATCACCGGGCAGGCGACGATCGACGGACGGCAAGTCTTTCTTTTTTCACAGGACTTTACCGTGCTCGGCGGATCCTTGGGCGAAGTCTTCGCTGAGAAGATCTGCAAAGCCATGGATTTGGCGCTGCGCACCGGGTCGCCGATGATCGGCATCAACGACTCCGGCGGCGCGCGCATCCAAGAGGGAGTCGTGAGCCTGGGCGGATACGCCGAGATATTCTGGCGCAACGTGCAGGCCAGCGGCGTGATTCCGCAGCTCAGTCTCATCGCGGGTCCGTGCGCGGGCGGAGCGGTCTACTCTCCGGCGATTACCGATTTCGTGATCATGACCGAAGGTATCTCGCAGATGTTCATCACCGGACCGGAGGTCATCAAGACCGTAACGGGCGAGGACGTGAGCTTCGAAGAACTGGGCGGAGCCTCGACCCACGCCTCCAAGAGCGGCGTCGCGCATTTGACGGCTACGGACGAAGACGAGATGGTCGCGATGACCAAGGCGCTGTTGGGCTTCCTGCCGCAAAACAATCTCGAGGATCCTCCACGCTATGCGGCCGGCGACGATCCCGCCAGGCTCGTAATGGAACTCGACGTCATCGTCCCCGACGTGCCGAACAAGCCGTACGACATGCACGACGTCGTCGTTCCCGTACTCGACGACGGCGATTTCCTCGAGATTCAGCCGCTCTACGCGCAGAACGTCATCGTCGGTTTCGGCCGCGTCGGCGGGCGGAGCGTCGGCATCGTGGCCAATCAACCGAACGTGCTCGCCGGCGTGCTCGACATCAAGAGCTCGATCAAGGCTGCACGGTTCGTGCGATTCTGCGATGCCTTCAACATTCCGCTGGTGACCTTCGTCGACGTGCCGGGTTTCTTGCCGGGAACCGATCAGGAGTACGGCGGCATCATTCTCCACGGCGCGAAGCTGCTCTACGCCTATGCCGAAGCGACCGTTCCGAAGATAACGATCATCACGCGCAAGGCCTACGGCGGCGCGTACGACGTCATGGCTTCCAAACACATTCGCGCCGACGTCAACGTCGCGTGGCCGACCGCCGAGATCGCCGTAATGGGAGCCGAGGGGGCCGTCAAGACGATCTTCCGCAAGGAGATCGCGGCCGCTGCGGACAAGGGTGCGAAGATGCGCGAGCTCGTCGACGACTACACCGAGCGTTTCGCCAACCCGTTCATCGCGGCACAGCGCGGTTACGTGGACGACATCGTCGAAGCGCACGCAACGCGGCGGGTCATCGCGGAATCGCTCGAGATGCTGGCGCATAAGCGGGTCGAGCGCCCCAAGCGCAAGCATGGGAACATCCCACTGTGAGCAAGGTACGATGAGCACACGCAAGGATTTCATCGTCGGCGCCTGCATCGTCTCCGCGGCGGCGCCGCTGGCCGCCACTGCAGCGCCGGTGGCCGCGCCGCAGGCGGGCGCGCCGGGCGGTTCGCTGCCGAAGTTCGTCTTCGACCGCGCCGCGTTCCGGGCGATGCTCGCGAAGCCGGCCAGACACCGCCAATGCTTCGGCGCGACGAAACTCGAGGGCGGCAGCGTGCTCTACGGAATGAGCAACTCCATGAACGCCTACGACGAGGATCTCGACGAAGGGCCCGGAGCCCTGCACGCGGCCGGGGTTCTTTACCACGGCGCCGCGATCGCGCTAGCCATGAGCGACGACCTGTGGAACGCGTACCTCATACCGGCCGGATCCGCCTTGCCCGACACCTTGAAGAACGACCTGCCAAGAGATCTCAGGCCAGGTGACGGAAACCCGTTTCTGCGCTCGGCGCCGAAGGACCGCGTCTCCGTCGAGGGCCTAGTCGCCCGCGGCGCATCGTTTTTCGTCTGCCGCAACGCAATCGTAGGCTTTGCCGACGTCTTCGCCAAGGCATTAGCGCGCCCGCGCTCGGAGGTCTACGAGCGCGTCATGCGCGGCATCGTTCCGGGAGCGCTCGTCGTGCCCTCCGGCGTCATGGCGATCAATGCGTGCCAGGAGGCGCATTTCACGTACATCCAAGCGACGCTTTGACGCGCGCGTGCTAGCCCCGGCACTCGCCGCGCAGATGGCCGATCAGATTGCACTCGCGAGGGCAACCCGAGCCCGGCACGTGGCGGACCTCCGACGGGAAATATGCCATCGCGCAAGTAGCGCTAAACAGGACGCGGGGCGTCGCGCTGGTATCTAGTCAAGCGTGGAACTATTGCAAGGAAAGCGAGCCCTCGTTACGGGCGTGGCCAACCGCTGGTCGATCGCGACCGGCATCGCCCGCCAGATGCACGCGCACGGGGCACGGATCGCATTCACCTACCAGGGCGAGCGCGTCAAGGACGAGGTCGAGAAGCTCGCGGCGGAGCTCGGCGGCGGACCGGTCCTCGAGTGCGACGTCACCTCCGACACCTCCCTCCGCTCGATGAGCAATAGCCTCGCCCGGGAGTTCGGGCGACTCGACGTGCTGGTACACTCGATCGCCTACGCAAACAAAGAGGACCTGGCGGGCAAAGTGTACGACACGACGCGCGACGGGTTCAAACTCTCGCTCGACGTCTCCGCCTATTCGCTGATCGCGCTGGTGCAGACGCTACGCGACCAGCTCGAGGACAACGCGTCCATCCTAGCGCTCACGTATCTGGGCGCGACGGCGATCGTGCCGAACTACAACCTCATGGGCATAGCAAAGGCCGCGCTCGAAGCCGCCGTACGCTATCTGGCTTTCGATCTCGGCGAACGCGGCATCCGCGTGAACGCGATCTCCGCCGGCCCGATCAAGACTGCGAGCGCGCGCCAGGTCTCCGGGCTCTCGAAGATGCTCGACGTCGTTGCGGCCACCGCGCCGTTGCACCGCAACGTCTCGATCGAAGACGTAGGCAACGCCGCGGTCTATCTGGCATCGCACCTTTCGTCGGCCGTCACCGGCGACGTGCACTTCGTCGACGGCGGTTTCCACGTCATGGGCATGTTCTTACCGCCCGCCGCAAGCGGCCCGGCGTGAGGCGCTCGGCGCGATTCTTAGGCACGCAGCCCACGGGCGAAGAGATCGCCGCAATCTTTACAGCACTCTCGTACGCCGCCGAATCACGCGCCGAAGCGCCCGCCCCGCAGGCGCCATGGGGACTTGCGATGCGCTATCCCGATCTCACAATCGAGGAGGTCCGCGCGCTAGCCAGCCTTTCTCGCCCTTCGCCCTTCGCCCTTCGCCAGGCTCAGGATGACGTAGTGGGATGACATATTGGGATGGCGTAGGGGATGTTTGAGAGACTGCTGATCGCAAACCGCGGGGAGATCGCGGTGCGCGTTATCCGCACGGCACGCGAGATGGGTCTGCAGACCGTAGCGGTCTACTCGGAGGCGGACCGCGATGCACTTCACGTCCGCATGGCCGGCGAGGCCTATCTGCTCGGGCCCGCAGCACCGGCCCAGAGCTACCTCAACGTGGAGAAACTTATCGATATCGCGGTGCGGTCGCGAGCGCAAGCGATTCATCCGGGCTACGGTTTCTTGGCCGAGAACGCCGCCTTCGCGCGGGCCGTCATCGGCGCGGGATTGCTCTGGATCGGACCGCATCCCGACGCGATCGATGCGATGGGCGACAAGGTGCGTGCTCGCCGTGCGATGGTCGCAGCAGGCGTGCCGGTGGTTCCCGGCGGTACCGAGCCGATCGCCGACGTGGCCGGCGCGCGCGAAGCCGCGCGGCGGTACGGCCTGCCGCTTGCGCTCAAGGCCTCCGGCGGCGGCGGCGGCAAAGGCTTGAAAGTCGCACGCTCCCTCGAGGAGATCGAATCGGCCTTCGATACCGCCCACCGCGAAGCCGAGGCGTACTTCAAGAACGGCACGATCTACGCCGAGCGCTACCTGGACAACCCAAAGCACGTCGAACTCCAGATTCTCGCCGACAAGCACGGCACCGTACTGCACGTCGGCGAACGCGACTGCTCGCTGCAGCGGCGGCATCAAAAGCTTTGGGAAGAGGCGCCCGCCACGGTATCCGACCGCGTTCGCCGTGGCGTACGCGAGGCGGGGATTCGCGCCGCGCAGAGCATCGGATATGACAGCGCCGGCACCGTCGAGTTCCTGGTCGCCGGCGACGAGTTCTTCTTCCTCGAAATGAACACGCGCATCCAAGTCGAGCATACGGTCAGCGAGATGCTCAGCGGGATGGACCTCGTTCGCGAACAGATTCGCGTCGCCGCAGACGAACGGCTCGGTTACGATCAGAACGCGATCGTCCTTCGCGGGCATTCGATCGAGGTGCGCGTCAACGCCGAGGACCCCGCCCGGGATTTCTCTCCGGCACCCGGCACGATTCGCGCGTATCGCGAACCGGGGGGCCTAGGCGTGCGCGTTGATTCGGCGGCCTATCCGGGCTTCGTAATCTCCCCCGATTACGACTCGATGATCGCCAAGCTCGTCGTCTGGGCTCCAACGCGCCTGCGGGCGATCGCGCGCCTGCGCCGCGCCATCGACGAATACGAGATCGCCGGAGTGCCCACCACGCTGCCGCTGTTGCGTGCGCTGTGCGACGATCCGAGCGTAATCGGCGCAAACTACGGAACGGCTACGCTCGAAGCGTTTGCCGCTGCGCTGCAGCCGGCTGCCGGGAGAGACGAGATCCCCGCGCCCGCCGCCCCATCGTCTCCCGGCGACGTCCTGCGCATCGAGGTCAACGACAAACTCTACCGCGTCCGCATGCTCGACGCGCCGGTCTCGTCTCGAGCGTCGCAAGAGCCACGCGGAGGTCCGCCCCGCGCAGCACCGCGCCATCTCGGCAGCCGGCGCACCACCGCGGGAGACGGAGACGACGTACTCTCGCCGATGCACGGCGTCGTCGTAGAGATGAAGGCGGTGCGCGGGGAACCGGTCGCCGAAGGTCAGCTCGTCGCCGTCGTCGAGGCGATGAAGATGATGAACGAGATTCGCGCGCATAAAGGCGGCACCGTCAAACACGTTTACGCTGCCAGCGGCGATACCGTCGAAGCGCAGTCGCCTCTTGTGACGCTCGAGTAGCTCGCCCGCGGCGAGTGCGGGGGCGGCATCGCACGGGCGCGAAGGATAGCAACTAGATATGCCCCGAGAACGCAACGATTCCGCGATTCCGCTCAGGCCGGTATACGATCGAGCCGAGGGCACGCCACACGAGCTCGGCGAGCCCGGCGCCTTTCCGTTCGCGCGTGGCGTCCGTAAGGACATGTACCGCGGCCGCCTCTGGACGATGCGCCAATATGCGGGCTTCGGAACCTCTTGC
>JAJXWN010000125.1 GCA_021781595.1 bacterium
CTGAAGGCTTTCGCGGCCTCTCCTCGATGCTGCGGCCGGCGATGCTGCGGCCTGCCTTCGACGCCGACGCCGCGCCGATGCCGCCGCCGATAGCCGAACCCGCCGCGCCGCACGAAGCCGAATCTGTTGAGTTGCTGCGGGAGGTACGCCTCTTTCGCGCGCGCGTCGCCGAGGCGGTCGACCTGGCGATAGCGACGCTGCTTCAAGATATCGCGGCCGACGTGGTCGGGCGCGAGCTGGAACTGGCGCCGGTCGCGATAGAACGTATCGTCGACCGCGCGCTGGCCCGTTATCTCGCCGAGGAGCCTCTGCGCATCCGCGTTCACCCCGACGACGCTGCCGCGCTGCGGGAGGCACCGATCGCGGTTGAAGCGGACCCGCGGCTGCGGCGCGGCGACGCTGCGGTCGATCTTCGCAACGGCACCGTCGACGCTTCGCTCGGCGTTCGGCTCGATGAGGCGGTGCGCGCCTTGGCCGGCGCGTGAGGGTGCGCGGCACCGTCCTCGGTGCGCGCGGCGGCCTGCTGGAGGTCTCTCTACCGGGGGCGCGCATCGGCGACGGCGTCTCGGTTCGCGGCGCGCGCGGCGTCCTGCACGGTACGATCGGCGCGCTGCTCGGTTCGCGCGCCACGGTCGCGCCGCACGGCGGTCTCGAGGGCATCACCACGGGCGACGCCGTGCATGCCGATCCCGCTGCGGCGATGCTGCCGCTGGGGACGACGCTGCTCGGTCGCGCGTTCGACGCCCGCGGGCACGCGCTCGACGGAGGCGTTCCGCCGACGGGGCGAGTGGTGCGGGTCGGAGGCGAACGGATCTCGCCGGCGGAGCGCCGGCCGATCGCCGAGCCGCTCTGGACCGGCGTGCGCGTCATCGATGGGCTGCTCACGATCGGGCGTGGCGCGCGCATCGGGCTTTTCGGCGAAGCCGGCGTCGGCAAATCGCGATTGCTGCAGGCCCTGGCTCGCGGAACGAATGCGGACGCGGTCGTCGTGGGGCTGGTCGGCGAGCGCGGGCGCGAGGCGCAAGCGTGGACCGGCGCGTGCGATCCATATGGGAGCGTCGTCTGCGCGACCGGCGACCGTCCAGCCGCCGAGCGCATCTGGGCGGCGCGCGTCGCGATGTCGCAGGCGCACGCGCTGCGGGCACGCGGTCTGCACGTGCTCGCGATTCTCGATAGTCTGGCACGCTTCGGAGCCGCACTGCGAGAGATCGCCGTTGCCTCCGGCGAGAGCGTCGGCCGCGGCGGATATCCGCCGAGCGTCTTCGCCGAGCTTGCCGGACTGGTCGAGATCGCAGGCTGCACCGCGCGCGGCTCCATCACGCTGATCGCGACCGTTCTCTCCGACGGCGATGAGCGCGATCCGCTCAGCGACGCGGCACGCTCCCTTCTCGACGGCCACGTGCAGCTCGCGCCGCGATTGGCGCGAGCGGGGCACTACCCTGCCGTTGACGTCCCCGCCAGCATCAGCCGCACCATGGATGCGGTCGTCTCGGCCGAGCATCTCGCTCACGCGCGCGCCGTGCGCCGCGCGCTGGCGCTTCTGGCGCAGAGCGAAGACGCGCGCAGCCTCGGCATCGCTCCCGCCGACCCCGCAACGCAAGCAGCGGTATCGGCCGAAGAAGAACTGGAAACGTTGCTGCGGCAAGGCCCCGAGCCGTCGAGCTGCGCGCAGACGCTCGCGCGGCTGGCTCGAGTTGCCGATACTTTGTAAAGGCTTCTATGAATATTGCAAGCGATCTCGCCGCCGTCCAACGCCGCATCGCCCAGATCACCGGCGAAGCGGCGGCGGCCTCGGCGCCGCCCGAGGTGCGCGGCACCGGCCCCGACGGCTTGCCCATCCTCGACCCGAACGCGGCGGGCGCTTTTTCGTCGATGGTCTCCGCCGCTCTCGCCGCAGCCGGTGGCGAAGGCTCTCCCGCCTCCGTGCCGGCACCGCCGGCGATCGTGCCGCCGGTCCAGATCGAGCGCCTGGTAGCGGCGAACGCATCGGCGTGGGGCGTCGATCCGGCGCTCGTCAAAGCGATCATCGCCAACGAATCGGGTTTCGATGCCAATGCGACCTCGCGCACCGGCGCGCAGGGGCTGATGCAGCTCGAACCCGCGACGGCCGCCTCGCTCGGCGTTACCGACGCGTACGATCCGGCGCAGAACGTGTGGGGCGGCACGCGCTACATGCGCGGTCTGCTCGACCGCTTCCACGGCGATCTTCGTCTCGCGGTCGCCGCGTACAATGCGGGCCCCGGTGCGGTCGAGAAGTACGGCGGCGTCCCGCCGTACGCGCAGACGCAGAACTACGTGCAGAACGTTCTCTCCAGCTACCGGCGCTACCGGGCGCAGAACCGCTGAGCGCGCTGCGCGTCGCGCGCCGGTAACACCGGCGCAACGCGGCGTCCATGCCGGCGCGGTACGCTTGCGGCATGACGATCGACGAACAACTTGGATTCAGCGTTCTCACCGCGCCGCTCGCGACGGTCGACCGGCGCGCCCTCTCGCAGGCCTGGTTCTCGGCGCTCTACGGCGAGCGCGTAACGCACGAAGGAGAGACGCCGCAGCGGTACGCGCGGCCGGAGGCGCGCCCCGCAGCGGAGCGGCCCCTCTGCGCTCGGCGCGCGGCGCCGGCGAAACGCGAGCCGTCCCGCGAGGCGACGGGCGTTCGAATCGCGCGCGCCGCGCGTGCGGAGGCGGAGATCGCGCCCGCCGAGCGCCGCGCGATGCGTTCGCCACTGGCGCGCAAGATCGAGCGTACGTTCTTGCGGCCGCCGGCGCCCCCGCACCACGCGGCGTTCGCGCTGGGCGGCGCGCTCGGGCGCGTGCAGGTGCTGTTGCGAAGCGGCGGCCAGCGCGTACGGTTGGTGGCCATCTGCCCGCGCCAGGCGCGCGCGCAGGTCGCCGCGGCGCTCGCGCAGGCGCGCTACGCGCTGGCGCTACGTGGCATCGACATCGACGCGCGGACCGCGGAGGATGCCGGTTCGTGCTGATCTCTACGGCCACCGCTCGTGCGCTCGACGATATCGCAATCCGCGAGCGCGACGTGATGCACGCCTTTACGCCCGGCGCGGTTCCCGAGCGCTCGGATGTCGCGCGCACGGGCGGCGCGCAGTTTTCGCTCGATCCACTCTGCGTCGCCGCACCTGAGGGAGCCTATTTCGTCTGCACCGACGAGCGCGGGCGGCAGTGCTACACGCGCGACGGCGGCTTTGCCTTTCGCGACGGCGCACTCGTCGACCGAGACGGCCGCGCGATCCTCGGTTATCGCGAGGCCGGCGCGCCGCTCAGCCCGCTGAGCGCGGATCCCGTCGACGCGGCTCTCGGCCTGACCGGCGACGTCCGAGTCGAGGCTGACGGCTCGGTGACGTACCGGCGGGCGACGATCGACCCGCGCAGCGGGAAGCGCGAGATGCAGGTAACGACGCTCGGCCGCGTGGCGCTCGCGCGCTTCGCTGCGGCGACGAAGCTCCAAGCGGTCGACGCCGCCCGCATGGTCGCGCCGGCCGGGATCGCGCCGCACCTCGGCCGTCCGGGCGACGGGAACTTTGGCGAGCTCCACCCCTTCGCGCGCGAACGCAGCGGCATCGACATCGATCGCGGGTTGAAACGCCTGCAAGAGTCGTACCTCGCGCTCGACGCGCTGCATGGTGCGCAGCTCGCGCGCGACGGCGTGCGCAAGACGGCGATGGACCTGCTAAAGTGATCCCGGTCCTCGGTTTCGCACGTGCAGCCGAGTGCGCGGGGAGGCGCGTGCGGCGCGCGCGTTTCGAACACCGGTCGTCGCTGCCGGTTTCGGCGGCGTGCGTCGTCGCGAACGGCGCGCGCGAAGCGCTGGCGGCAGCGTACGGCACAGGCGTCTCGCTGCGGTTGCTCGAGCCGGCGATCCCCGACGAAGCCGCGTGGGCGGCGATCGCCTCGCAAGCCGAGATCTTCCGGCTGCGCGGCCCGATTGCCGACGCGGCGTTCGTGCTGCGCCCGCCGGATGCGCTCGCCCTGGCGACCGCCGCGTTTGGAGAGGCCGGCGGCGAGCCGCGGCCGCTCTCGCCGATCGAGCGCGAGGTTCTCGCGCGTGTCGTTCGCGCGCTGGGCACGACGGTCGCGGCGGTCTGCGGGATCCGCGATCCGGCGCCTGCCGAGCGTGTCACCGGCGTGCATGGCTACGCGACCTACTTCGAGCTGATCGTCGAGCACCCGTTCGCCGCGCGCATCGGCGTAGCGCTCTCGCGCGATCCGGCGCCCGAGAGGCGCGGCCATCTGCGCGCGGAGGACCTGCTCGACATCGAGATCGAGCTCGGCGTCGAGTTCGCCTCGGGGAGCATCGGCGCGGCCGGCATCCTCGGCTTGCGCCCGGGCTGCGAGGTTGTGATGGATACGAAGGTAGGCGATTTGGCTATGCTTAACGTGGCCGGAGCGGTCGTAGCGCGCGGCGAGTGCGGATCGATCGGCGGCCGGAATGCGATGATCGTCTCTGCCGGTCCGAAGGGAGCGTAAGTACCGCGATGGCTACCGAACAGCGAGACAAGGTGGGCGCAGACCAGCAGAATCTCGACCTGCTCATGAACGTTACTCTGCAGGTTACCGCCGAGCTCGGCAAGTGCAAGATGCTGGTAGCCGACGTGCTGAAACTCGGCACCGGGTCGATCATCGAACTCGACCGTTTGGCCAGTGGTCCGGTCGATCTCCTCGTCAACAACAAGCTCGTCGCCCGTGGCGAGGTCGTCGCGATCGACGACAACTTCGGCGTCCGCATCACCGAGCTGATCCAGCGGCTCGCTTGACGGCGTCGCACGCGCCCGGGCGGCAACGTGCCGGCAACGGGCCGGACGGATGCTTGCAACCGCTCTCCGCTAGGATCGGCGTATGGACGATCTGCTTCG
The DNA here is from genome assembly GCA_021781595.1 of bacterium. Lineage (GTDB taxonomy): Bacteria > Vulcanimicrobiota > Vulcanimicrobiia > Vulcanimicrobiales > Vulcanimicrobiaceae > JAJYFL01. The sequence goes on from JAJXWN010000125.1 coordinate 4,866, forward strand.
CATCGCGTCGCACGCGCGTGGGACGCTTCCGCTGGACGTGCTGGCTGCGCTGACGCTGCTCTCGGTCGCGCCGTTCGTGCTGGTGATGTCGACCTCGTTCGTACGCATCGTCGTGGTGCTCTCGCTGGTTCGCTCGGCGATCGGCGCGGCGGCGCTGCCGCCCAATTCCGTCATCACCGGGCTCGCGCTCGTCCTGACCTTCGCGATCATGTCGCCGACGCTCGCACGCATTCAACACGACGCGCTCGAGCCGTACGGCAAAGGACGGCTCACGCAGTCGCAGTTCATCGGCGCGGCCGCGCGGCCGCTGCGAGCCTTCATGCTGCGCCAGACGCGCGTCGCCGATATCGCAACCTTCGAGCACGTGGCGCACCGCTCGCCGGAGCCGCCTGCGAGCGCGCCCGCCTTCGTGCTGATCCCGGCGTTCGTCGTCGGCGAGCTGCGCGACGCCTTCGCAATCGGCTTTGCGATCTATCTGCCGTTCATCGCGATCGATCTCGCGGTTGCCTCGATACTCATGGGTTTGGGGATGTTCATGCTGAGCCCTCCGGTGATCTCGCTGCCGGCAAAACTGCTGCTCTTCGTGATGGTCGACGGCTGGGCGCTCGTCTGCGGAGGAATCGCGGCAAGCTTTAGGTGAACGCCGTGCCATGCGGATCAGTGAAGCACTCGCGACGGTGCGGCCGTTCTTTTCGTTCGAACTCTTTCCGCCCAAGACCGACGAAGCGCACGCCCAACTGCTCGAGACGGTGCGAACGCTCGGGCGGCTGCGGCCGGCCTTCGTCTCCGTGACCTATGGCGCCGGCGGCTCGACGCGCGCGCGCACGATCGCGATATCCAAGCAGATACAAAACGAACTCGGCATCAACGTCATGTCGCACGTCACGTGCACCGGTAGTTCGCGGGCCGACCTGCGGGCGGTTCTCTCAGAGTTGGAAGCCGCCGGAATCGCGAACGTCCTGGCTCTGCGAGGCGATCCGCCGCGAAACGCAGAGGCGTTCGAAAGCGTGCCGGGCGGCTTCGCGCACGCATCCGAACTCGTAGCGATGCTCGAACGGAGCTATCATTTTTGCGTCGGCGCGGCGTGCTATCCCGAGAAGCACGTCGAGGCACCGGACGCACGCACCGATCTAGGACATCTCAAAGAGAAGGTCGACGCCGGAGCGGAGTTCCTGATCACGCAGTTGTTTTTCGACAACGACAGATACTTCGATTTCGTCGAGCGCGCGCGTGCGGCCGGCATCACCGTGCCGATCGTTCCGGGCATCATGCCGATCACCAACTACGAGCAGATCGCGCGGTTCACGGCCATGTGCGGTGCGGCGATCCCGCCGAAACTATTGGTCGAGTTGGAAGAGCGCCGCCGGCAACCCAAGGCGGTCGAGGATCTCGGCGTCGCGTACGCGACGCTGCAGTGCGCCGACCTGCTGCGGCGCGGCGTGCCGGGCATCCATTTCTATACGCTCAATAAGTCGCCGGCAACCCGCGCGATCGTCAGTGCGCTCACGGCCGCCACCGCGTGGCGCCCTTCGTTTTAACAACTCCTAGGAGGCTGTCGGAGTTAAGCACGTTTCCGTCTTTGGGCCGCCTTTTGTCCGAATACTTCGTTGCTCATCAGTCACGAAGCTACGGCTTCGCTCCTTCTTCGCGCCTCGTCTCCGAACAAAATGCGGCACCAAATCCGAAAACGGCTCAACTCCGACAGCCTCCTAGTGTGCTGAACCATAATTGGCGCAACATGCCCAGCGGGTCTTCTCCGCCGGTGCTTCGTTGCTCATCGGTCACAACGCTACGGCTTCGCTCCTTCCGGCCAAGGACGGCCGTAATGCACG
>JAJXWN010000126.1 GCA_021781595.1 bacterium
AGCCGCTCGCGGTCCGCCGGCCGGCCGGCGAGCCGGTCCTCGTCGACGCGCCCTTTGATGCCCCATGCGTACGCCCACTGCGCCGAACTCGAATGGTCGGTACCGAAGAGGTCGAGCGAGCCGGAGATCCACTTGTTGTAGTACTTCTGCTGCAACTCGACGGGGATGGCGCCTGCCGCAGCGATGCGGCGCAAACCCGAGATGCCGGTTCCCATATGGAACGCCTCTTCCTTCAGCATCGCGAGCACCGACGAGGCCAGTGGGGCAAATCCCGAATGCGAGAGCATGGTTAGTTGAAACTTTCCATCGCGGTCCATGAAGTTCGTGTAGGCGAAGAAATCCAACCAGTGGGTGACGTCCTCATTGAAGGCGTTGAGCAGGCGGTTTCTCTTCCCGAACGCGCGGCGCTCGAGCATCTTCTGCGCCTCGATTTTTCCATCGGCGCCGAAATGGTCGATCAACAGACGGCACATCTGGTAGCCGTGGCGCGTCTCCTCGACCATGATGCGCACCAAAGCGGCGAGGTCGTACTCCGACGGCGCGTTGTTCACCAGAAAGCGTTGCTGTTCGTTGGAAGCGAACTCGGTATCTCCCTGAAAGACGATCATATTGAGTAGCGCGTCGCGCATGCGCTGGTCGGGGATCTCGAGAACCTTCTGCCAGCGGCGCCCGCCCTGGAACTCACCGAAGTAAATCTCGCCGGTCGCCAGCTCGCCATACTTGGCTTCGAATGCGTATCCCGGCATGTAGCGATCGATCAGGTCCCGGTCGAGGCCGATATCCTGCTGCCACTGCGCGAGCAAGTCCATCCAGTCGTCGAACGTCGCGATCCGGGCCATTCCCCACCTCTTAATATGACGGAAATATCTCGTGCCGTGAAAATACCGTTATATTAGGCTCTCCCCCGAATCCTGTCAAGACGATATTCGGCGCCCAAGGGGCAACGAGGGCCGGCTGCCAAGACCCGGCGAACTCCTCCTCGATCACGATCCGGAGGTTCTCCCGTGGAACCACGCTCGGTCACCCGGCCGAACTCATTCATCTATACCCTCTACGGCGATTTCGTACATCGCTCGCACCCTACCGGCGACGAACTCTGGATCGGAAGCCTGATTCGCTTGATGGGCCGATTTGGGCTCTCCGAGCAAGCGGTGCGGCAGGCGGTCTCTCGCATGCTGCGTCAAGGCTGGCTGATCGCACGCAAACGCGGAAACCGCGCGTACTACGCGCTCAGCGAGCGCGGCACGCGCCGCATCGAGACGATCGGTCCACGCATCTACGGCCCGGTGGTCGAATGGGACGGCCGCTGGCGCATCTTGGCTTACTCCGTCGCCGAGGACAACCGCGACCGGCGCGACCGTCTGCGCAAGAGTTTGATCGTACTCGGCTGGGCGCCGCTATGTGCCGCAACCTGGATCTGCCCGACCGATGCGCTCGAAGCGGCGCGCAGTGCCGCGGCCGCGGAGAATCTGCTCGACCGCGTCGATCTTTTCCAAGGCGAGTATCGAGGGCCGCGCTCCGATCGCGAGCTCATCGAACGCTGTTGGGATCTGCCGGCCATCGGCGCGCGCTACCGGGAGTTCGTCGCACGCTACGAGCCGCGCTTGAACGCCGAACGCGCAGGCCGCCGTACGAACGACGAAGACGCGTTCGCCGAGCGAATGTGGCTGGTGCATGATTTCCGTAAGTTCACCTACCTCGATCCGGGATTGCCGAGCGCGCTGCTGCCCGCGCATTGGCCCGGAACCATCGCGGCCACGCTCTTTCGTGCGTATTACGCCGCGCTCTCCGCGCGCGCCGAGCACTACTTTCTCGAAGCGTGCGGCACGTGACGGTATTCGTCCAGTATCCGGCTCTCGCCGTCGAGTTCGGAGCTGTCTTCGTCTTGATCGCCGCACTGGTATCTCGCGTCCTGCTGCGGCGCTTCGGCGTGCCGTCGATCGTCACGCTCCTCGCGTTCGGGCTGCTCGCGGGGCCTAGCGGCTTCGCCCTCTTTCACGTCAGCCTGACGCAGCCGACCACGCGAGCCCTGCTCTCGCTGGCGGTCGTGATCGTCCTGTTCGAAGCGACGCTCCGGATAGATCTTCGCCGCGTTCCCAAACGCGCGCTTCTCTTACTATGCACGACCGGGCCGGCGCTAGCGCTGCTCGTCATCCCGCACATCGGGCACGCCTTCGGCCTCACGCCGCTCGTCTCGATCATGGCCGCCTCTGTGTGCGTCGTGACCGGCCCGACGGTGACGGGCCCTCTCATGGCGCGCCTACGCTTGCGCGCGAAACTCTCGCATCTTCTCGAAACCGAAGGCCTCGTACTCGACGCGCTCGGCGTCATCGTGGCGGCAGCGATCTTCACCTCCTTCACGACGCGGCCGAACGGCCCGCTCGGAGCCGCGTGGCACGGCGCCTCGCATATCGGTCTCGGCTTACTGTTCGGCGCGCTCGTCGGGTACCTGGGGCGCTTAACTCTGCCGTTCGTGGGACGCATCTCGAGCGACGTGAGCAAACTCTATCTGCTGCTTCTGGGCTTCGCGGCCTACGCCGGCGCGGAGTTCATCGCGCGCGAAAGCGGGCTGACGGCCGTCATCGCGTGCGGTTTGCTGCTCGATTTCAGCGATATTCCTCAAGAACGCCTGGTGCGTTCCTTCAAAGAAGACTTGTCGATGCTCGCGCTTTCGACGGTCTTCGTCTTGCTCGCATCGCAGATCGACCTCTCGGCGCTACGTCCGCTCTTGGGCGTCGGCGCGGCGATCGCCGGGGTGCTCGTCGGCTTGCGCGTCGTTACCGTCGCGTTCGCGACGATCGGCTCGGAACTCGATTGGCGCGAACGAATCCTCATGATGACGGTCTTTCCGCGCGGGATCGTCGCGGTCTCGCTAGCGACGTATTACGCCACGCAGCTGCCCGCCTGGGGCTTCCACGGTGGAGAGAAACTCGCGAGCACGCTCTTTCTGGTGATCGTCTTCACCGTCGTGCTATCGACGGCAGCCGCGATCGCTGCCACGCAAGTTTTCAAACTCCCGCTCCCGTCGCTCGTCATCGTCGGCATCTCCTCCAAGGCGGTCTCGGCGGCTCAAAAACTCATCGCTGCGGGCTATCTGGTGTTGCTCGTCGACGACGAAGAGCGCCGCGTGGCTTTCGGGCAAGCGCACGATCTCGACTCACAGTACGCCGAAGGACCGTCGCGGGCCGCGGAGATCGTGCGGGAGCGCGGCGCGCGGGCGGTCCTCCTCGGCCGAACGGCATGGGCGCCGATCGCTCGCGAACGCCTTCCGAGAGACGTGCGGCGCTACACGCTCGATGACGAGTCTCTGCCCGGCTGGAAGGCCGTCACGGAGATCGGCCCCGAGACCTTTGCGACGGACTCATAGCGGGTTTCGGAGGGACGCGCCGCCCTTCCGACGTAAGCGAGGCGTTCATGCGCAAAATGCTCCTAGCGGCGGCGATCGTCGCCATCGGTCTCGCCGGATGCGGCAAGAACTACGGCGGCCTCGGGACCGTCGCCACCCCCACGCCATCTCCGGTTTCGACGGCCACCCAAGCCACGGTTGAGGCCACGCTAAGCGGCACCGCGCAAGCAAACGTCGTCCTCACGCAGGCAGACCAGAGCGGCAACACCATCACCACGATGACGACCGGCTCGAACGGTCAAGCGCTCTTCACCGGCTTGACGCCCGGAAAATACTACTGCTGGTCGTGGATCTACGCGCCGAATTCCAAGACCGATACCAAGTACAACACGTGCACGACGAATTGGGGCGCGGGGATCGTCGACGTCGGAACCTAAAAGGCATCGAAAAGGAAACGGCGCTCCGGAGACCGGAGCGCCGTTTCCTTTTCCCGCGAGAGCGGGCTATGGGGCCGTGCCGACGTGATATTCGAACTGAAGCCGAACGGTCTGCGGTGCGGCCGGAATGAGCGGAGATAGGATGCTCCCCAACCCCGTCGAGGACTCGCCAATCTGCGGTACGCCCGCGTTGGGTTCGGCGAGATTCGAGAACGTGTTCGTATTGAACAGATTCTCTACCGAAAGCTGCACGTCGACCGTGCGGCTGACCGGACGCCGAACGGCGAGATTATAGATGACGAAGGGCGGTTGATTGTAGGTGTTGTTACGCCCCTCGAAATCCGCGCCCAACTGCACGTAGGTGTGATTGGGCGTTACATACCGCAACTCTCCGTAGGCCTTGAGATACGGGATACAGACCTGCGAACCGCCGTTGCTGCATTGCTGCTGGCCGTTTGCCGGTTGAACGTAGGCGGTCGGCGAGCTGTAGAACGATGCCGGAACGCCGTCGACGATCGACCGCGCGAGCGAAGCCGCCAGGAAGTACCCAAGCCCAATGGACGGCTGGTACGAATACTTCAGGTTGACGGCTTGAGCGGAGAGGTTCGCGACGTTGACCGGCTGGTTGATGAACGAGTACAACGGCGAAGTCGTGGGCGTGGATATCGTCTCGAAGACATCGCGAATCTGCATGTCGGTGAGATCGACGCTCACTACGCTCCCATTGTGGAAGCGATGGTCGCCGCCGAGATCGAACTCGGTCGCCACCTCCGGATTGAGATAGGCGTTCTTCAAGGTATAGGTACCCAGCGGTGCGGTCGCCGACCCCCGCGTGATGTACGAAGTCCCGCTGACGAGCGACGCGTACGGGAACGTCGCCGACGTGCCGTAGGCAAGCCGGTACGAGGTCCCAGGGCCTGGCTCGTAGATGAACGCAACGTGCGGATCCAGGCGGCTCACGCTGCGATTGAGCGGCGCCGACGTCGTTTTCCCACCGGGGAGCGCGACGGATTGAATGCCGTTCAACTGCCAATTCGTATCGTAGAGCCCGGCCTTGAACGTGAGGTCGGGCCGTAACGCGAAATCACCGGTCAGCGAGAGGGTATTGAACTTCGCGGTCGTGTCCGGAACGACTACCTCCGACGGCGTGTTGTAATAGGCGAACGTCTCGTCGCTATGATAGTCGTATGTCGCGTCGACGATGTTGTCGCCGAATGGATGGATGAACGATACGGTCGTGCCCTTGAGTTTATCGGATTCGAGCACGCTGAACGGCCCTTGCAGACATTCCGTCTGCGCCCCTTGGACCGGCCCGACTACCCCGTAGTTCGGTGGCCCGGTGCAGTTCTTGGACGGGGTTCCGTTCGGGTAATAGAATTGCGGATAGTTGATCTCGCCTGCACCGTCGATGATGCGGGCGATATTACCCGCATACGGGCGGATCAGCAGCGTGTTGTTGCCGATCGCGGTGCGGAGCTGTCCGGTGAAGATCGGCTGGTTATTGTAAACGTTCGATCCGGGGTAGAAGATATAGCCCGGGATCGTCCGGCCGACGTATCCTGCATTGTTCGGGTTCGTACACGTCGTGCCGTTGCTCAAGCACGGCGTGATCGCGATCTGCCCGGCAAACTGGCCATACGCCGTTCCTTGCGGCTGATAGCCCGCTTGCGAACCGACGAAGCCTACTTCGAACGACGTCGCCGGCGAGAAGTTATACTGCAGTTTGACGAGCTCGCCTTTCGTGAAGAGCGAGCCCGAAAGATCGCCGCAAAACTGAATGATGCCGGAGTTGCCCGGCTCGTTGACGAGCGCGTTGTTATTCGGCTTGACCGTGCAGCCGTACGTGTGCGCGTACGGACCGTCGTTGGCTCCGTAGCCCAAGCCGAAGACGTATTGCAGCTTGCTGCCGAGGCTCCCGGTACTCAAGAAATTTGAATACTGCGCGCCGTAGCTATCGATTCCATCGACGAGGCTGAAGGTTGGCTTCGACGTGAAACCGGGGGTCAGGAGATTGACCGTGCCCCCGACGGCGGTCCCGGCAAACGGCGTGGTGTTGCCCGGTCCCGTCTCAGTCTCGACGCTTTGAACCATCCAGGAGCTGAAAAATTGCGAGAACCATACGCCGTAACGGCCGGCCGAGAGCGGATGTCCGTCGAGCATCACCTGCGTCTCGTAGCCTTGCGCGCCGCCCAGGGAGATGGAGGTGTTCGGCGAGGAACTACCGCGTTCCACGACCGCTCCGGGGATGCGCTGCACGACGTTGTTGATCTGCGGATTTGCGAGCGTCGCGAACTGCTGGCGGTCGGTAAACGTCTCCGCCGCCGCGCCCGTATTGATAGAACTGCGCGCCGACGTGGTGACGCGCGCGATCGTCTTGAGCGAACTAAGAGAGGCATGTTCCAGCGTCACGGCAACGGGCACCGTTTCGCCCGTGAGCACCGTGATGCTGTTGGTCGCGGCCGGGGTGAAGCCGCCTTTGTTGATATCGATGCGATAGATGCCCTGCGGGAGCTGCGAGAACGTGAAATTGCCTTGGGCGTCGCTCGCGACTTCGCGGCTAACCGGGCCGCTGACGGTAACTTGCGCCCCCGCGACCGGAGCTCCGGCCGTGTCGTGGACGCTTCCCGAGATCGTACCCGTCGCCTCGGCCGCCGATGCGGTAAAGGGAACGAGCATTAGTGCAAAAAGCAGCGTTACAAAGAGCGCTAGATATTTTCTCACAAGCTGTCCTTCCTACTGAGAGACGATACTCATAAAGGGCAGACCTTCACCTTGGCCCCTGCCCCAACGTTAGTATACATTATAACCGAGCCCCGCGATACTACCCCAAGAAAACGCACCGGGCCGCCGGCTCCGCACAACCCTATCGCCATGTCGCCCCAAACCGCATCACCCTGCCATCACCCT
>JAJXWN010000127.1 GCA_021781595.1 bacterium
GATTTGGACTTGCAATGATCGCGGTTGGATTGATGAGCGGAACCTCCCTCGACGGGATCGACGCGGCGCTGTTGCAGATCGTTCCGCGCGGCATCGGTTACGAGGTGCGCCTGCTCGACTTCGCGACGGTCGAGTTCGAGGAGGCGCTCCGCGATCGGCTCCTCGCGCTGTTGCCGCCCAACGCAGGAAGCGTGGCGGAGGTCGCCGCGCTTCATCGCGAGTTGGGGACGTGCTTCGCGCGCGCGGCACGAACCGTGGCCGGCGACATGATGGTGGATTACGCGGCGTCGCACGGTCAGACCGTATGGCACGATGGCGAACGCAGCGTGACGCTGCAGATCGGCGATCCGTTTGCCGTTCGCGACGAGCTGCTCGCGACCGTCTGTTTCGATTTTCGCAGCGCCGATTGTGCGGCGGGCGGCTCGGGCGCGCCGCTGGTCCCGTACGTCGATGCGCTCCTGCTCGGAAGCGACGACGAAACGCGCGTTGCGGTCAACATCGGCGGGATCGCTAACATTACCGTCATCCCGCGCGCGTCGCGGGACGTGCGCGCCTTCGACAGCGGTCCGGGGAACATGCTGATCGATGCGTTCGTTCGCGAGCGAAGCGGCGGCCGGCGCCGCTTCGACGAAGACGGGGCGCTTGCACTGCGCGGGCGCGTCGACGAGGCCGCCCTGCGCGCGTTGCTCGAGGACCCGTATTACGCGCAAGAGCCGCCTAAATCGACCGGGCGGGAGCGCTTTGGCGCTCAATATCTCCGCGCAAACGACCGCCTCCTGCGGGATCTCTCGCTCGAAGACGGAGCGGCGACGCTCACCGCGCTGACGGCGCGTTCGCTGGCCGACGCAATACGCGCGCACGCGCCCGGCGGCTCCCGCGTCCTCGTCAGCGGCGGCGGCGCCCACAACGCGGCGGTAATGCGCGGCCTGGCGGAACGGCTAGAGGGCTTTCGCGTCGAACGTTCCGAGACGATGAACGTTCAGGGCGATGCGAAGGAGGCGCTCGCGTTCGCGGTGCTGGGGTACGAAACGCTACGCGGGCGCGCGGCCAACGTGCCGCAGGCAACCGGCGCGGCGCGCCACACGGTCTTGGGCGCGATAGCGCCGTACGAGCTGCGGCGGCTCTTCGAGGTGATGGAGGCAGAGTGCGCGGTATAGCGGTCGGTGTCGATGCCGGCGGAACGTCGACCGTCGCGGCGCTCTCGCGAGACGGGTCGTTGCTGCGAACGTACGCGGGCGAATCTGCGAACGCGAGTTCACGCGGGGTCGAAGGCGCGGCGGCGGAGATCGTCCTGACCGTCGTGGGCACGCTCGAAGGCGAGCTCCCCGACGCGATCGTGGTCGGCGCCGCGGGGGCCGGGCGAGAAGAGGTGGCGCGAGGGTTGGAATCCTCGCTGCGAACGCGCTTTCCAGACGCCAAAGTTCGCGTGACCGACGATGCTCAGATCGCGCTGCGCGCTGCAGTACGGGAGGGCCCCGGCGCCGTGCTGATCGCGGGGACAGGATCGTTCGCCTACGCGCAGCGCGGCTCCGAAGGCTACCGCGCCGGCGGTTACGGGTACCTGCTGGGTGATGACGGCTCGGGCTTCTCGATCGGTTCGGCGGCGCTCCACCACCTGCTGCGCTCGTATGACGAGCGGGCTGCGCGCGACGACTTCACGCGTAGGCTCGAGGCTCACCTTGGCACGCGGGGCGTTGCCGATACGCTGGCACGCGTCTACGGGCAGCCGCAGGCCATCGCGTTCGTAGCCTCGCTGGCGCCGCTCGTCATCGATGCGGCCAACCAGGGAGACCGTGCCGCGAATGCGATCGTGCAGAGGGCGGCGCTGGAGCTCGCCGAGATGCTGAAATCGCTGGTCAAACGCGCCGGCCTGAACGAGCTGCAGGCACCGATCGTCTTCGCCGGCGGCCTGCTGGCGCGCAATAGTTTGCTGAGTTTCTTGCTGGAGACGCGCTTGCACAACGATCTGCCGAACATGCCCATCAAAAAGGATCCGGCCCCGCCGCACCTCGGTGCCCTAGCCGCCGCCGAAGACCTCCTAACCCATGACTGACCCCCCTTGTCATCCTGATCCGCTCGAAGGAGACGAGCCGCTCGAAGCCTCTCTCCCTCAGACGGAGGCGATCAACCCCCGCACTCGCGGACTCGACGAACGCGCCACGCCCGACCTGGTGCGCGTCCTCGTCGACGAACAACGGGCGGCCATCGATGCCGTATTTGCCTGCGGCGATCTGCTTGCGCTTGCCGTGGACGAGATTTCAGCGCGCCTTCGCGCCGGCGGCCGGCTGCACTACGTGGGCGCCGGTACGAGCGGGCGTTTGGGATACCTGGACGCATCCGAGATGCCGCCGACCTTCGGCACCGATCCGTCGCTGGTCTGCGCGCATATTGCGGGGGGCGCCGGTGCACTGACGCGGGCCGTCGAGGGCGCTGAAGACGATGGCGAAGCGGGAGCGCGCGAGATGAGCGCGCACGTGCGCGCCGGTGATGCGGTGGTCGGGATCTCCGCGAGCGGCGGAGCGGCTTACGTCGTGCGGGCGGTTGAAACGGCTCGCGCGACCGGCGCGTGGACGCTCGGCGTGGCGAACAGCGCCGGATCGCCGTTGCTGCTGGCGGCGGATCTCTCGATCGCGCTCGGAACCGGGCCGGAGCCGCTGACCGGTTCGACGCGTTTGAAGGCCGGAACGTCGCAGAAGGTGCTTCTCAATACGCTCTCGACCGCGGTCATGGTGCGCTTGGGTAAGGTGCACGACAACCTGATGGTCGACGTGGTCGCGACCAACAGTAAACTGCGCGATCGCGCGCTGCGCTTGGTGCTGCGGCTTGCGCCGCTCGACGAGTCGCGCGGCCGTGCCGTGCTGGCCGCGGCCGGCGGAAGCGTGAAGGTGGCCGTCGTCATGGCGAGCCGCGACCTAGATGCGGCGGCGGCGCGCGCGCTGCTGGAGCGGCACGGCGGCCGCCTGCGCGACAGCCTCTCGGAATGAAGCACGCGGCGATCAGAGCCGCCGCTATCGCGCTTGCGGCGTGTTGCCTCGTGCCGGCCGCCGCGGCGGCCGCACGCCGGCCGATCGCGTTCGTGCCCCTCGACGACCGGCCGGTCACGTTGCAACTCCCGGTGATGCTCGGGCGGATCGCCGGCCGCGAGGTCATCGTACCGCCGCGCGGCGAGCTCGGGAACTATCTCACGCCGGGTCGTCCCGATGCGGTAATTGCGTGGCTGAACGGTCCGCAAGCGCGGCGCGCCCGCGATTTCGTGCTCTCGACCGATATGCTCGCGTATGGAGGGCTGGTCGCTTCGCGAGTTCCGGGAGTGCGCTACCAGGATGCATATTTTCGCTTGCACGAGATCGTGCATCTGCGAGCCGAGCACCCGGATGCCCGGATCGACGCCTTCGCTACCATCATGCGCTTGGCGCCGACGGGCGTACCCGCGCTCGGCCCCGCCGCGAACTACTTCGCCGCCTACCCCCTGTGGCAGTATGTCCAGCAGTACGCGAACCTGCACGATCCGTTGCTGCCGAGTGAAGAGGCGACGGCGGCGCGCCTGCGCGCGCTCATCGGCGAGCCGCTACTGCAGGAGTATCTGGCGACGCGTGCGCGCGACCGGGACGTGGACGCGCTGGTTCTCTACCTGACCGCGCGCGGTGCGATCGACCACGTAGTACTCGGGCAAGACGATGCGGGCCGAGTCGGGCTTCATGTCGCGGATCTTGCCGATTTGAAGGCGGTCTTGCTGCAATACGGTCTCGCAGGCCGCGCTTCGATCGAGCCGGGTGCCGACGAACTCGGCATGGCGCTGGTCGCGCGCACGCTGGCGCGGGAGGCGGACTGGACGCCGCGCGTAGCGGTGCGCTATTCGATGCCCGGCGGCGCGTCGGTCCGCGATCCGCTCGAGTACGCGCCGATCGGAGTTACCATCGGCAGTCTGATTCGCTTGTGCGGTGGCGTTCGCAGCCGCACCGATCCAGATATCACCCTGTACGTCCGCGTGCCGAACACCGACGCCTTGCAGGACGACGAGTTGGTGGCTGCGATGCGCGCCGACGTGGCTGCACGGAAACCGGTCGCGTTCGTGGACCTGACGTTCTTACAGAATACCTACGCGCCCCAAGCCGCCTTCGCGCAACGCTTGCTGAGCGACGGTCTTGCCGGCAAGCTCGATGCATATGCTTCGTGGAATACCGACGCGAACAGCGTCGGAACGGCGCTCGCCGAGGCCATCGCCGCGGGTGCGGGCCGCCGCATGGGCAGCTACGACCGCCTGGCACAGATGGACTTTACGTTCGACCGGATGGTCGACGACTATGCCTTTCACGACTATGTACGGCCCGAACTAGACGCGTACCTCGACGAGGACGGCATCGCCGACCACACCTATCTCCTGCCGCCGGTTGCCGCCGCGGTGGCCGCCCGTAACTCGGCAGATCTCTGGAACCGCGCCGAGTCCATTCTGCACGAACTCTATCCGGGCTATCACATCGCCGCGATCCGCATTGCGCTGCCCTGGAACCGCACGTTCGAGACGCGCATCCGCGTGCGCCTCGCCCCTCCGCTGCCCTAGGAGGTATCTGGTTACCGCAACTTTCAGTGCACGAGTTGCTGCACGAGGACGAAGCGCACGCCTTCGGCCTCCATCTTCGGATACATCTCGCGTAGCGCTTCGAGCGTCGTCGGGCGTGGGTGTCCGATCGCGATCGCCGACCCGTGCGCCTTTGCGATATCGACCGCGATCTGCAGCTGGCGCTGCGTGTAGGCAACGTCATGGCGATCGTCCAGGAAGACGTCGCGAGCCGCGGCCGGCACGCCGAACCGGCGGGCGGTCGCGACGCCTACGGAGGTCGCGATCGTCATCGAATCTACAAAGAAGAGTCCATGGCGCTTGAGTACGGCCATCACCGCGCGCATGACGCGGGGATCCGAGGTCGCTTGGCTCCCTTCGTGATTGTTGACGCCCGCCGCGAGCGGGACTTGCGCGATGTCGTTTTCGGTCTGCGCCGCGACTTGCGCGTCGGTCATCGCGGTCGTGATCTCGCCCGGTCCGGGATAGATGTGCGAGATCGGTTCCATCGGGAGATGCAGCATCACGCCCTTGCCGGCTGCGGCGGCCTCTCGAGCGATGAGGCTCGTGTAACGCACGTACGGTAATACCGCGAGCGTCAGCGGTATGGGCAGGGCGATGTAGCCGCGTTCGGTCGAAAGCCATTGCCCGCAATCGTCGACGACGATCGCGACGGCCGGTTCGCCGCCGGAGGGTAGCGGCGCGGCGACGCTCGGAGAGGCCACCGGCGCGGCGGAGGGCGCCGGCGTCTCACGCGGCCTAGGCGTAGGCGGCGGGGCGAGCGTCGGCGCCGGGCTCGCTTCGGCAACAGGCTTGGTTTCGTGTGGGAGGCTCTGCGGGCGATGCGGTACGATGAGCCACGCGACGGCAGCGATGGCTATCAGCAGCGTCAGCACGGTAACCAGCGAGATCTTACGGCGTCGCCCTCGCCGGCTGCGTCTCATCGCGTTGCCGCTCTAGCTAGGGCCGCGGTTCGCAGAGTTCGACGAGCACGCCCTGCGTGCTCTTGGGATGCAGGAAGGCGACGCGATTGCCGTGCGCGCCGCGCCGCGGCGTCTCGTCGATCAAACGCACGCCGGCACTCTTGAGGCGCGCGAGTTCGGCTTCTATATTGCAGACGCGATAGGCGGTGTGATGGAGTTTGCTCTGCGCGTCGCCGCGGAACCTCGCGATCGGCGAAGTTTCGTCGAGCGGCAGCAGCAGTTCGAGTACGCAGCCGCCGGCCTCGAGCCCGACAGCCTCCACGCCTTGGTCTGCAATCGTTTCGCGGTACACTTGCGTGAAGCCGAGCGTGCCGGTGTAGAGATCGAGACTGGCCTCGAGATTTTTCACCACGATGGCGACGTGGTCGACGGTCACGCGAGCGCCTCTTTCGCTTGATAGACGCCGAAGACACCCCGTAGCGCCCCGCAGATCTCGCCGAGTGTCGCGCCCGCGTCGACCGCCTCTATGAAACGAGGCATCAGGTTGGCGGTTCCCCGCGCGGCGTCACAGATCTCGTCGAGGCGCGTACCCACCAACGCATCGTCGCGCGTGGCGCGGAAGATCTGCAGGCGCGCGACCTGTTCTCGCTCGATCGCTTCATCGACGCGGAGCAGCGGAATCGTATCCCGCGTTCCGCCGGGCTCGGCGAATCTGTTGACGCCGACGACGACGCTCTCGCCGCGTTCGATGGCTTGTTGCGCTTGGTACGCCGACTCGGCGATGCGCGTCTGCATCCAACCGTTCTCGATCGCCGCTACGCTGCCCCCGAGATCGTCGATCTCGGCGATGAGCTCGCTCGCTCGATCGATCAATTCGTTCGTGAGGGACTCGACGTAATACGAGCCCGCGAGCGGGTCGACGACTTCGGCGGCGCCGCTTTCGTATGCGATGATCTGCTGGGTGCGCAGAGCCACCTTCGCGCTCTGCGCCGTCGGTAGAGCGAGCGCTTCGTCCTGGCCGTTGGTATGCAAGGACTGTGTGCCGCCGAGCACGGCCGCCAGCGCTTGCAGGGTCACCCGCACCACGTTGTTCTCGGGTTCCTGCGCGGTCAGCGTCGAGCCACCGGTCTGCGCGTGGAAGCGCAACATCTGCGAACGGGGATCTTTGCAGCCAAACTCGTCGCGTGTTACG
>JAJXWN010000128.1 GCA_021781595.1 bacterium
GACCGTCGGCGTCGTATGCGTACTGCTGCGTACCAAGGGTCGACGATTGCACGCCGACGACGCGGCCGTCCGGATCGTAGGTCATGGTCTTCGCGGGCGTCACGCCGCCGTCGTTTGCAAAGGTTTCGCTTAGCGTGTGCCCGTCCGCGTCGTAGGCGTAACTCGTCACCTCCCCAAGCGGATCGGTCTTGCTCGAAAGAAGACCGAAGGCTTGCGGGCTCTGGTCGAACGCGTAGGTCGTCTCTCCGAGCGTGTTTACAGTCGCGGTCGCAGGGGCGTATTGATACGTCGCCACCGCGCGATCTTGCGCGTCGTAGGCGGAACCTTTCAGGTCGGTCCACCCCGAATAGGGCGTCGTGGTCAGGTACTCTTGCGTCTTATAGAGATCGCCATAGGCGTGAAAGGCCGGGCTGCTCCCCACGCTGACGGTCCCGTCTCTGGAGAGATCGTACAGATAGCGTGTCAGCCAGGGGAAGGTATAGGTATCGCTGGGATCGTGCGGCAGCTGCGTCTCAGCCAGCCGGTCCTCGCCGTCGTACCAGTTCGTGGTCGTCCCGGGCGTGCAGGTCGAACTGCAGTTGAAATGCGCGGTCTTCGTGACGTGGTCGCCATCGGCATCGTACGTGGAGCTCGTCGTGACGCCGGCGGCGTACTCGGAGGGCGTCTGGGTCGAGGCGACGGCGCCGTCGGCATAATAGGCCGTGCTCGTGACGATGTGCGAGCCGGCCAAGCCGGGGGTGTTGCTGCACTGCGGGACGGTCAGCGAGGCGTCGCCGGGATCGGCTACGGCGGTCTGCCGATTCAGATGGTCATAGGTCAGGCGCCAGCAGTGCGTACCGGCACCGTCGGTGAGCTTCGAGTAACACGTGAGGTTGCCGTTGCCATCGTAGGCGAAGTTCGGGACCGGCGAGACGGTGCTGCCGTTCTCCTGCGTGAACGCATCGCCCGTGACCGTCGTCGGCAGCCCGTAATCGCCGCCGCCTTCATTGGCGGCTAGGATGCTGACGAACCATCAAGCTTCGCTATGATTCGCTCAACCTTCTTGAGTTCGTACGGTGCCCCAGGATCTAGCGATCTCGGTAATCTTCGTGCCAACTCCCTCAGAGCCGGAAATGCGCTCCTGATTCCGAAGTCCTCTATGAGCGCGAGTGCCTCGAAACGCACTCCTCCATCATCAGATAGTGCCCACTCCGCAAGCACACGATCGGCCATCGTTCGTTCGTCCTCATCGAATTTGTGGTACAGGGTCTCCAGGTCCCGATACGTCTGCATAGGGTCCTTGCATCGCATCGCTTCTGCCTTAGCTTCGCTGAGATAGGCCCACATCTCTCTGCGAAATTCGTCTAGCGTCATGGAAGCGACAAGAACTCCGGTGGAATCACGTATGGGGATTGCATTGCAGTGTCGCCACCCGGCATGCCATAGCTTCTCCCGACCTGCCTCAGCGGCGGCAGATCGTAGCCTGCCTCACGAAGACCCGCGAGATTGATCCGAATGATGGCGTCGGGCAGACCGCGATTGGGAGGCAGTGCCAAGTCAATCTGCGCTTGAAGCGGACTTAATTCGCCGTTGGTAGTTGCGTAGCTTCCTTCGTCAAGGCCTTTTCCCATAATGCTCGCCACATTTTCGCCGGATGTATAGTGCGCCACCTCGATAGGGACCGCTTCTTCCACACCACCCAGCAGGTCGCCGAAAATGCCCCCGAACATCCCCAAAGAGGCGCCGGTCCAGAGTGCCGGCGCATTACCGAGGCCGTTGAGCTCTGCCTGCGTTTCTTTGATCGAGGCGGCACGCCGTGCCATACAGTCTGGGCAGTGCACGGTGCCTGACGACAACTATTCTGACCGCTCGTGTTGCCTCAGGTAACTGAAACTGGCTCGTTGAAAAATCAAGCGACGGAGCGCGGTGTGCCGCTTCACACGCGGAGGGTCGTTGGTTCGATCCCAACCGTGCCCACCATCTCCCGGCAGGTCCAGAGGCGGCTCGCTCATAATAATGGTCGCCGGTCCATGGCGATGGCGCTGTAGCTCAGTTGGTTAGAGCGCCGCCCTGTCACGGCGGAGGTCGTGGGTTCGAGCCCCATCAGCGTCGCCATTTTCGTTTAAATCCGCGTGCATTCCGATTGTGTACGTCGGGATTGGACGCTCAGCTCCGGCTGCGAAGGACTCCAGCTACGATGCATCGTACCCAGTCCAGCCGCGTTACGCGGGTAGGTGGCCGAGTGGTTAAAGGCGGCAGACTGTAAATCTGCTCTGCGAAAGCGGTACGCTGGTTCGAATCCAGCCCTGCCCAGAGATCCCGGTGCGACGATCGATGGTCGTCGCACCGTTGTGCTCATCCCGTGGAGCCCGTAATCTCGCCCGCCGCGCCGGGCTCTTTGCTATTCCTCTCGAGAATCTGCAGGAACGGTTTGATGATTTCGATGGGCATGGGGAAGACGATGGTGGAGTTGTGTTCGGCCCCGATCTCGATCAGCGTTTGCAGGTAGCGTAACTGCATGGCTGCGGGGATGGTCTCGAGGATTCGTGCGGCATCGAGCAATTTTTGGGCGGCCTGAAACTCTGCGTCCGCATGGATGATCTTGGCGCGCCGGTCCCGTTCCGCCTCGGCCTGTTTGGCGATAGCTCGGATCATGTTCTCGGTGAGCTCCACGGTCCTGATCTCGACGTGGCTTACTTTGATGCCCCAGGCTTCCGTGCGCGCATCCAAGATGTTCTGAACGTCGGCGTTGAGTTTGTTTCGCTCCGAGAGCATTTCGTCGAGCTCGTGCTCGCCCACGACCGAGCGCAGGGTCGTCTGAGCGAGCATGTTCGTCGCGGGTATGTAGTTCTCGATCTGAATGACGGCTTTTTCCGCATCGACCACGCGGAAATAGAGGACCGCATCGACCTTCATCGAGACGTTGTCGCGGGAGATCACATCTTGGCTAGGGACCTCCATCACGACGACGCGCAAATCCACCCGCACGATTTGCTGAATGAAAGGCACCACGATGATGAGGCCCGGACCCTTGACGACGCGGAAGCGTCCGAGCTGGAACAAGACAGCACGCTCGTACTGCCGCATGATTTTTATGGAGGAGGTCAGTAAAAGGAAAATGACTACGTACAGGATGAGAAGCGGAAGCGGAACCGGCAGTTGCATGGAGTGCCCTTACTGCGCAAACGCGAGGTAACGCCGGTCGTTTTTTCGGGCTTCTGGAGCCTGCGGTGTGCCGTCGTCACGTTGGGATTGTGTACCCCGTTCCCCCGCGAACCAATCGCATCCACCCGTGCGTCAGCGGCGTAGAATGAAGGGTCGGGAGAGCTGCGCGAGCAGCGCGATCCAGGCTGCCAGCGCTACAAATGCCGGGCCCCGGCCCAGCGGTGCGGCAAGCATCCACACTCCGGCGACGACCCACAGCGCGAGAATCGCCTGGCCGAGCTGACTCTGGTTCATGCGGCCGAGGGTCGGAATGTGTTTGACGCCTTCGCGACGGGCGCGCTGGATCCACCAAATGAAGGGAACGATGCGCTGAATGTAGCCGGCGACGGCACACCCCACGAAAAACCAGGCCGCCAGCACGACTGCACCGTACCACCACCCCGAGAATGCCGCGATGGTAGCGCCGACGGCTCCGGCACTCGACGCGATCGTATAGAGTAGCGTCTCGCGTTGGTAAGCGGGGCTGCGATGCCGTACGACATCGATGAGATCGCCCGCGAAAAGAAGCGCCACGGCGATCAGCGCAATCGTGCCGGCGCGCCCGAAAAAGATCGCGAGCACGGCTGCTGCGCCAACCGAGATGCCGCGTAGCGCTGTGCGCGATTCGAGATCGTGGCGTTCGAACATTCGGAGCAGCCTGAACGACACCGAGACAATCAGCGTTCCAAAAAAACCAGCGAGCCCGAGCAGGGCGTGAACGCCGACCAAGCGTCCCGTGGGGAGCCCATGCTGCAACCGGTCGGCGAGCAGGCTCCCGGCCACGGCCGCTGCGGCAAACCAGCCGAGCGCGAACGACGCCGCGCGCGCTGGGACAGCGCGCGGTCCCCGCCAGAGGGTCGCGCCCAAGACGGCGACCTGGATCACTATTCCGCCGATCTGCAACTCGCCGCCCGCTAGCAGAAACGCCGGCCGAGAGAGAGCGAATCCGCTCACGATGAGGCACGTTCCAGCCACCGCGAACGCGAGATGGACGAATGCGAAAGGTGCGCCTCGCAGCTTCGACATCCCGACGACGGGAACGAACTGGTAGAGGGCGCCCATCGCGATCGTCGCGTAGCCGCCGACGACGAGCAGGTGAAGCAGCGCCAGCCGTGAGGGCTCCTGGAAGATGGGCCACAGGATGGCGCCGCCGATGGCGGCTAATCCGGCCGCGAAGAACGAAAACGGGATTGCGGGATGGGGTACGGTTTTAGGGCGCCCGTTCACGATTTCTTCACAATCGCACTACGTCGCAATGCTATGCTTATTCTGATGCAGATGCCTGTTACCTCAACAACGTACGACGACGCCCCGCGCATCGTCATTTGGGAACTTACCCGCGCCTGCGCGCTTGCCTGCCGTCATTGCCGCGCCGAAGCGAGTCCCTACCGGAATCCGAGCGAGTTGACGACGACTGAGGCGTTCGCGCTGGTCGACGCGGTTACCGAATGCGGAAAGCCCCTGTTCGTTCTCACGGGCGGCGATCCGCTCATGCGCGACGACATCTACAAGATCGTCGAGTACGGTACGAGTAAGGGCTTACGCGTAGCCGTTTCACCGAGCGCGACCGGCCGTCTCACTCAAAACGCGCTCGACCGGCTCGCACAGGCGGGCTGCCGCCGCATCTCGCTCAGCATCGACGCCCCCGACGCGCAAGCGCACGATACGTTTCGCGGCGTTCGCGGATCGTATAAGCGAACGATCGAAGGAATAGCCATGGCGCAGCGGGCTGGCATCCAAGTGCAGATCAATACGACTATCTCGCGTTTCAACCACGCGCGCATCGAAGAGATGGGTGAGTTGATGAAACCGCTCGGGATCGCTCTTTGGAGCGTATTCTTCCTCGTGCCGGTGGGGCGCGCGCAGCAGTCCGAATGTTTGGACGCCCGCGAGACCGAGGCGGCCTTCGGGAAACTCTACCGCGTCGCGACCGGAGCGCCCTTCGCCGTGAAGACCACCGAGGCGCCGCATTATCGCCGTTTCGTCGCGCAGCGCGAAGCGCAGATGCCGCCTCGCGAGCGCCCGGAAAACGCCGAATCGGCGCCCTTGCGCTTCGGCGCAATCGGCGACGGACGCGGATTCGTCTTCATCTCGCATACCGGCGACGTCTACCCGAGCGGGTTTTTGCCCTACGAGGCCGGAAACGTGCGGGACGCCCGCTTGATCGAGATCTATCGTAACGATCCGATCATGAAGAGGTTGCGCCGTCCCGACGAGTTCGGCGGCAAGTGCGGGCTTTGCGAGTTCCGGTACATGTGCGGCGGTTCGCGCGCTCGCGCATACGGGTTCACCGGTGATGCGTTTGCAGAAGAGCCGTCCTGCAGTTACCGTCCGGCGGCTACGACAAGAGAGGTTTTAAGTGCTTAACGTAACGCGCCTGCTCTGCGATCTCGAACAACCCATGGACGGCCTGCGCTACGGACGCGGATCCGGTGCCCCACGAAGCGCCGGCGATCGCAAGCCCGTCGTGGTCTGGAACGTCTCGCGCACGTGCAATCTGCGCTGCGTCCATTGCTACAGTGATTCGGCAGCGCAGCGATACGACGGCGAGCTTACGTTCGAGCAGGGCAAGGCATTGCTGGACGATCTCGCGGCATTCGGCGTGCCGGCCGTGCTGCTTTCGGGCGGCGAGCCACTCGCGCGACGCGACATCTTGGAACTCGCCTCATACGGCCGCTCGCTCGGCCTCAAGTTCACCCTCTCGACCAACGGTACGCTGATCGACGAGAAGGCCGCACGCCGCATCCGCGAGATCGGTTTTTCGTACGTCGGCATCTCGCTCGACGGCATCGGTCCGACCAATGATTTGTTCCGTGGAGTCGTCGGAGCTTTCGACCGGGCCGTACGCGGAATCCGCAACTGCAAGGCCGTTGGGCAAAAAGTCGGCTTGCGGTTAACACTGACCTCGCAGACCGTCGCCGATCTCGACAAGATATTTGATTTCATCGACGCCGAAGATATCGAGCGTGCTTGTTTTTATCACTTGGTGCCGACGGGCCGCGGCCGTTCCACCGAAGGATTAACTCCGGAAGAGACGCGTGCCGCGCTTGAGACGATATTCCGGCGAACGCGCGAGTTCGCTGCGAAGGGGACGCCGCGCGAGATTCTCACCGTCGACAATCACGCCGATGCGGCGTACCTTTACTTGAGCCTTCTCCGAGAAGATCCCGGCGCAGCCGAGCGCGCATACGAGTTGCTGCTCTGGAACGGCGGCGGCAAGAATTCGTCGGGTATCGGCATCGGCGATATCGATACCCAAGGCGACGTTCATCCGGACCAGTTCTTTCAGAGCGTCGTTCTCGGCAATGTAAAGGAGCGGCGCTTTAGCGAGATCTGGACCGACGCCGGCAATCAGATCCTCGCTGCTCTGCGCAGCCGCACGACGAAGTTGCACGGCCGGTGCGCCGACTGCCGCTTCCTGGGAATCTGCGGCGGAAACTTTCGAGCACGTGC
>JAJXWN010000129.1 GCA_021781595.1 bacterium
TTCCGATCTTCCAGCCGGTTACGGCCGTGCCGCCGCTGGTGGCCGGAATTGGATAGGCCGTCGGCACGTTCGCGGTGATGTTGTAGTCGTCGTTGAGATTGCCGCTGTTCTGCAACTCGTTCGGGACGCAGAGCGTGACGGCGGCGCCCGTCTTCGCGGCGGTCGCGGGCGTACCGGGCGTCGTACTCGTGTTCTGGACGTTGTCGGCGGCGACTCCGAACGGGAACGCGGTG
The DNA here is from genome assembly GCA_021781595.1 of bacterium. Taxonomy (GTDB): domain Bacteria; phylum Vulcanimicrobiota; class Vulcanimicrobiia; order Vulcanimicrobiales; family Vulcanimicrobiaceae; genus JAJYFL01. The sequence continues at coordinate 234 of JAJXWN010000129.1, forward strand.
AAGTCGTCGTTCGTGCTGGGCGCCGCCACGCCGTCGTAGGAGCCGGAGGATCCCGGGAAACCGAGCGGCCCGTTCAGTACCCCGTACTGCGAGAGCGCGCTATTGCTTGTGGTGTTCGATGCACCTGGGACGATGGCGCCGGTGTAGTTGATCCCCTCGCCGCTCACCGTCAGCGCCGTGCCGCTCGCGCTATCGGCCGTCCCGCCGGGGATGCCCGGCCCCAAGATATGTTCGGTCGACTGGTTGTCGCCGATGACGCCGTCAGCAATATTCGAAACGGAACCGGCATTGCCCGCACCGGCTCCGGCGGGCGGCGCGACGACGAACGACAACGTCACCGCAGACTGCGAGCTGACGCTCACCGTGCCGGGCGTGGTACCCGGATCGGAGCAGAGTTCGAATCCCGCGGTCACTCCGCAAGATCCGCCATGGATGAAGACGGCGATATACGTCACCGATCCGTTGGTCGGCAGATTGCCGGCAGCCTTGGTCCAGCCGGTGGACCCGTTCGCGCTGGTCGAGTAATAGAGATCGGCGGCCGCTCCCGAGGCAAAGCCGTACGTCGCGTTGGAAGTGACGCTCACGGCACCGGAGTTTGCGAGCGCCAGGGGCACACCGCCGAACTGCGGAACCCTGTCGCCGATCAGCACGCCCGGCGTCGCCGCCCCGAGCAGCGTCTGCGCCGAAAGCAGGTCTTTCGCGCCGAATTGACCGCCGTTGTTTGCGTAAATCGTATAGGTGATGTCGCCGGTCGTTCCGTTCTGCGCGCTGGTCTTATACAGATCGAGCCGCGCATCGGCCAGCACGTCATTGGTCTCGGTCGCGGACTGCGCCGCCGATGTCTCCGCCGTCGCCGAGCCGACCGCCGCTTGCGTGATCGTAGCCGTCACGGTCGAGGAGACCGTCTTGCCGGAGCCCGCCGGTGCCGTCGTCGCTAGTGTATAGTACGCCGAAACGACGACCGAGCTCCCGATCGCGATCTGCTGGCCCGCAAGGTAGGTGTTCAGCGCTGCATAGGTCGCATATTTCGTGGTCGTGCCGCCGATGGTCACGGCGTATTCGCACGGGCTGCCGCCGCATGCCGTACCCCCATCGCCAAGCGTTGCCGAAGCCGCATCGGTTCCGCCCAAGGCCGCGTCAGCGGTCAACTGGAAGTCGCCGCTCGCGTTACCGGTATTGACCAAGGTGTAGGTATCGGTGACGATCTGACCCGGAGCGTAGTTCGCACCGGTCCCCGCCGCATTCGTTAAACTGGGCGCGTTCTGCACGGTGATCGTGACGATATTCGACTGCGTCTGGTAGCTGTTGCCGCCGGAGTCCTGGTAGGTCGCGCTGGCCGAGTTCGTGATGCTGGTATTGGGCGGCGTCGCGGCCTGCGCCGATCTCACAGCGGAGAGGCAACAAAAAATCGCGGCGACGAGCATCGCCGCACGCAGGGTTCTCATCTAACGCGCACCTCGTAAAAGTAACGGAAGACCGCTTTCGGGGCGAGCGCGCGGCTCGCGCGCCAGCGCACCGCGACGTAGGCCGAGGCAGGTGCGGGTCTTCGTACGAGGCCATGAGGAGTCTTCACCGCGACGGCCGGGCGGACGGACCAGGTCTTACCGTCGAGCGAGTACTCCAGCAGCGTCTGTGGAGCGGGGCTCGCGCTGCCGCCGACGTAGCTCGTGCCCTTGGGAACCGGCCCCACCGTGACGAGCCTCAGTGCGGCCGAGGTGCCCGTATTGACCGCGGCGATCGTATAACGAACCAGGTCGTTCTTCTTGAGCACGACCTTGGCTACCGGGATCTGCTCGGTCCGGCCATCCGCCTGTTTGGCGATCAGCACACCCGTCAAATGCAGTACGATGACCGGCTTGCCGAGAGCGACGGTGCCGCATCCCAACCAAGCCGCGAGCAACAATGCTCCGGCGCGAAAGCGATCCATCGCTACCCAGCCTCTCCAGTGCCTCGCACCCGCGCGAGGTCGATTACTATCTTTTTACCAGGATGGGCGGGTTATGTAAAGGGATTGTATGGTTGGCTGACCGACATTTGACCTTTGGTTAAGGTGACCGCTACTTCACGAGCGGCAGTACGTTGCTCGGCGTCAGCGGGTAGAACGTCATCGCAATGACGCCCGCCAAGCAGATCGCCAGGCTCAGCCATGCCAGCGGCGCTACCGGCCGCACGTCCACCACCCGATGCGACGGCGCCCGGTCGTACATGGCCCGGATGACCTTAAAGTACGCATAGAGCGAGATCGCCGTACCGATAATCAGCAGCGCCGCGAGCCATGCGTAGCCCGATCCCACGTTGGTAGCCAAGATAAAGACTTTCCCGAGGAACCCGGCGGTCGGGGGGAAGCCCGCGAGCGCGAGCAGGAAGACGGTCATCGCAGCAGCCAGTGCGGGGCGGCGATACGCTAGGCCATGCAGCGCCGCAACGTGCGAGCCTTCCTCTTTGTCGGTCGAACAGAGCGCGACGACCGCAAATGCGCCCAGATTCATGAACGTGTACGCGGCCAGATAGTAAATCGCGTACCGCAAGCCCTGCGAGGTTCCGCCTGCGAGCGCCGCGACGATGTACCCGATCTGCGCGATGCCCGAATATGCCAGAAGACGCTTGATGTCGGTCTGCGCCAGCATCCCGAGATTCCCCACCAGCATCGAAGCGCCAGCCACGATCCACATCGGCAGCAGCAGATGCGCGGCGGCACCGCTCGGCAGTGCCGCATACGTGAACCGCGCGAAGACCGCCAGCGCCCCGGCTTTGGTGACCACGCTCATGAATGCCGTGACCGGAAGCGGTGCGCCCTCGTAGACATCCGGCGCCCAGACGTGAAAGGGCACCAGGCTGAGTTTGAAAGCGAGGCCGACGAGAAAGAGCCCGCACCCCATCCAAAAGAACGGCGACGCGGCGACGCTCGCCGCCGTCAGAGCCGAGAGCGTGACGCTACCGCTCGCACCGAAGAGCAACGCCATGCCGTAAAGCATGAAGCCCGACGCCGCCGAGGAGAGGATGAGGTACTTGAGGGCGGCTTCCCGCGCAGCCGGCCGCGCGGCCATCCCGCACAAGCAGTAGAGCGCGAGCGAGAGCAGCTCGAGGCCCAGGAAGATCGTCATGAGATTCGCTGCGCCGGCCATCAGCATCGCACCGCTCGTGCCCCAGAGCATCAGCGCAACGACGCCGGCCATGCGGTCTTCGCTGCCGATCGCGCCATAGAGCGCGAGCGAAAAGCCGGCCGCAAGAAGGATGATCTCTTCGAAGACGACGGTGAATCCACCGAGCACAAAGCCGCCGCCGAACGCTGCGTAGTCTTGGCCGTAGCTCTGCGCGCAGATGACGGCGGCCGCGCCGAGACCGAGAACGCCGAGGAGTAGCGAGACGTAGCGGTTCGAGTGCCGTTTAGCGAACAGATCCGCAAGCAGCACGACCAACGCCGTGATGCCGACGACGAAGAGCGGCGTCACCGCACCCCAATCGGCCTGGGTATAGAGGTTCGTCGTCATTTCGTCACCATCGCGAGGGCGCTCGTCAACAGATGTGGATTGACGCCGATCGCTACGAGCGCGGCTAGCAAAGGCGCCATCGCAAGCCCTTCGAGCAGCGTCAGGTCCCGGCGTACCGGAAGATCGGCGATCTCGGGTCCATTTATTGTGCCTTGCAGCAGTCGCAACATGTACGCTGCGGCTACGATGATGGCCGCCAGCGCGACGAGCGCGGCCCAAATGTTGCCCGCCTGGACGACGCCCGTGAGGATCACGATCTCGCCGGCGAAACCGGCGAGGCCGGGCAGCCCCAGCGCAGCCAAGGCCGCAATAGTAAAGGCTCCGGCGAGCCGCGGGTTAGCTTGACCCAAGCCGCCGAGGCGCGCAAGCGAGCGCGACTCTTCGCGTTCCTCGACGTAGCCGATGACAAGAAAGAGCGCGGCACTGAAGAGCCCGTGCGCGATGATGTAGACCAGCGCGCCTTGCAGCGCGATCGCATTGAAGCTGAAGATCGCGATGAGGATCAAGCCTAAGTGCGAAAGCGACGAGTAGGCCACGATACGTTTCGCGTCGGTCTGTGCGAGCGCGGCGAAGGCGCCGTAGAGCAGCGAGATCGAACCCAAGACGATGAAGAACACCGACGCGTTGTGCATGCTCGCGCTCGCGAACGGCAACGCAATCGCGATGAAGCCGTAGAGGCCGGCCTTCGACTGGACGGCACTGACGACCGCAACCATCGGCGACGGCGTGTCGGCGTAGGTTGCGGGCATCCACGTGTGCAGCGGCCAGACCGGCGTCTTCACCAAAAAAGCGAAGGCGAACCCGGCGAAGATCCACGGTGCCCACGCGCCGGCGAGCGGATGCGCCGCCTGCCCCATGACGTCGGTGGATCCATAGGCCATCCCGAAAGCCGCCGTGGCGAGCAAGAGCGCGAGGCCTCCGGCGAAATTGTAGATGAGGTAACGCCAGGCCGTATCGCGGCGTTCGCCCCAGCCGGCCAGCGCGAAGAAGACCGGCAACAGCATGAGGTCCCAGAAGAGCGCGAACGCGAGCAGGTCTTTGGCCGTGAAGACCCCCATCATCGCGCCCTCGAGCAACAGCAGCAACGCGATGAAGTTGCGCGTACGCGGAACGTTGCAGGCGAGAACCGCGCAGAACGTGCACAGAGCCAGCAGTAGCACGATCCAGAACGATATGCCGTCCGTGTTGAAATGAAACGCCGCTGTGAAGGGCCGTGAGAGCCAGCGAACCGTGAAGTCCCCGCCGCCTCGCGCAAAGATCGCTTCGAAAAAAGTCACGCCCGCGACGGCGCACCCTACCACCTTGGAGAGGACCTTGTCGCCGGGAGGCACTAGGAAGAGCAGCGATCCCGCAACGATCGGCAGTACGATGAGTAGGATCGTCATTTAACGCACGCCTCCAGCAAGCGCATAGTACGCGATGAAGCAGGCCGCACCGAAAACGACGATCACCACGTACGCACGCAGCAGGCCGGTTTGGGCACTCCGCACGAGCGCTCCCAACCATTGGCTGGAGACCGCCGTCTCCTGCACCGCACCGTCGATGACGCGCGGGTCGAAGAAGCGGCCGAATATTTCGCCCAGCAACTGAGCCGGCCGCACGAACAGCCATTCTATGGCGTCGTCGAAGTAGAACAGATGCACCAACGGCGCCGGCATACGCGCCGATTCGCGCGCTAGCCGCGCCGGCGCGTTCGCGAGCGCCTCCTTTGTGGCGTAGCGCAGGTAGGCGATGCCGATGCCAAAGAGTACGACGACCAGCGCGATGACCGTCGTCAGCCCCTCGCCGATCGCCGGCCGCGGCAGGCTTTCGGGAGGGAAGGTCTGGGCGAAGAAGCGCGACCAGGGCGATGCACCTCCGCCGATCAGCACGTATCCCGCGGTCGTCGCAAAGACCGCCAGAATGCCTACCGGGACCGCCATGAGCCAGCCCGGCGCGTGCGCGGGCCGACCGCCTGGGCCCGCATGGCCGGCGCCCGGCGCCGAGGTATCGGCGGTGCCGCGGTATTCGCCTAAGAACGTCACGAAGAAGAGCCGGAACATATAGTAGGCCGTAATCCCGGCGGTGAGAATCCCGACGGCATACAGCCACGGATGGCCGTGCTGCAACATGCCGTAGATCACGGCGTCCTTACTGAAAAACCCCGAGAAGCCGGGGATGCCGCTGATCGCCAGCACGCCGGCCAGCATGCACCAAAACGCAAACGGCAGCTTCTTCATCAATCCACCCATGCGGCGCACGTCCTGTTCGTCGCCGAGCTCGTGGATGATGATGCCCGAACCTAAGAAAAGCAGCGCTTTGAAAAAGGCATGCGTAAAGAAATGCGCGACGCCGGCTGCGTACGCGCCGGCGCCCACGCCCATGATCATGTACCCGATCTGCGACATCGTCGAATACGCGAGGATTCGCTTGATGTCCCATTGGGCGATCCCGAGAATCGCACCGGCGAGTGCCGTAAGGCCGCCGATCGTGCCGACCAGCATCTGCGCGTCGGGCGAAGCGTTCCACAGCGGCCAGCAACGCGCCACGAGATAGACGCCCGCCGTGACCATCGTGGCGGCGTGGATGAGCGCGGAGACCGGCGTCGGACCCTCCATCGCATCGGGCAGCCACGTGTGCAACGGGATCTGCGCCGACTTCGCAGCCGCGCCCACGAACAAACACAGGCAGACCAAGAACAGCAGGCTGCCCAGCCGGTCGACGTGCGCGAAGACGTCGCCGAACGAGATCGACCCAATCCTCGAAAAAATGACGAAGATCGCAAACATGATCGCAACGTCGCCGACGACGTTGATGACAAACGCCTTGCGCGCCGCCGCGACCGCCGACGGTTTGTGGAACCAAAAACCGATCAGGAAGTAC
>JAJXWN010000130.1 GCA_021781595.1 bacterium
CGAGCGCACAAAGAGTTTATCGGCCGGGGGCTAATTTCACGTTAGGATGTCCAAATACTTCCGCTACTTCGGTCTGGAACGCGACCCCTTCTTGGATACGGCCGACCCGTATTTTTACTGCGAACTTGGCGCGCTGCGCAAGGCCAAGGAGCGGCTGAACGCCGCCGTCGACGAGTCACGCGGGCTGACGATCGTGCTCGGCGAGCCCGGGACCGGCAAGACGAGCCTCTCCGGCGCACTCGAGCAGGATTTGCTGCAAGACGATCGAGTGCTCTTGGGAAAGATCCTAGATCCGATGTTTGCGACCCAGGTCGAGTTTTTGATCGCGGTCGGTCGCGTCTTCGGCCTCCTGCTTCCCCCGCGATCCAGCGCCGCGTTGAAAAACGCCCTGAAGAACTTCTTTTACGAGACTGCGATCTTGGAGAATCGTACGCTGGTTCTCATCGTCGATGAGGCGCAGAACCTCAGCGACGAGAACCTCGAAGCGCTACGCCTGCTCCTAAACTATCAGGTGCCGCAGAAGAAGCTGCTCAATATCCTGCTCTTCGGGCAGAGCGAGCTCGAAGAACGCATCGGAAGCCGCGGAAACCTTGCGGACCGCGTAGACTGCTGGATACGCTTGGAGATGCTCGACGACGCCATGGTGGGAGCCATCCTCGATTTTCGCCTGAACCGCGCGAGCCTGAACCCCGGCCAGAACATCTTTACACCTGAGGCTAAGCGGACGCTGGTCGAAGGTGCCGGCGGATTGGCCCGCCGCCTGACGATGCTCGCGCATATGGCGATGGAAGAGGCCGCTGACCGAGCAAGCACCGTCGTCACGGAGGATCACGTTCGCAGCGCCATGGTGGCCCGGGGCCTGCCGTTGCCGTTGCCGGCGCCGGCCGAGCGCAACGGCGCGGCCCCTGCCCCCGCCCAGCGCCCACTGCCGCCGCCGGGCTTCTTCGTGCGGCTCTTCTCGCGCCTTGCCCCCAAATAACCGATGAAGGAACCTGATTTTGAAGCGAGCGCCGACATGCGGCTGCTGGACTTGCAGCGCGCCGCTCTGGGCGTCGCCCCACCTGCCAAACCACACTGGGAGTCGGAGATCGCCGCCGAGGGTGAAGCGGTGGAGGCCGAGATCGTACCGCAGGCTGCGAGTGCCGTCCTCACCGTCGAGGCCCACGCGGACCCGCCCGGCGAGGTCATTCCGGGCGCGATTGTCACCGTCGCTCTCAGCGTTGCCAACGAGAGCTCTCTGCCCGCGCGCGGCGTTCGAGTCTCAGCGCCGCTGCCGGGCGGCGCAACCTACCGCAACGGTTCCTGCGTGCAGGACGGCCGCCCCGTGCTCGACGATTTCGCAGACGAACTCTTCGGAGCGGGCGTCGTTCTTGGCGACCTCGCCCCTCATTCACGTGCGACGTTCGTCTGGAAGTTGGCCGTTCGCTTGGGGAACAAACCGCTCGTCATTGCCCCCAGAGTCGCCGCCGGCGGCGCCGCCATCATCGGAGCGACCTCCCTCATCGTTGGACGAAAGACGGGCGAGGCGGCTCGCACGGGATTCGAGAGCGAGCTCGCGCGCATCGACCCGGCGCTCTACTCTCCGCAGCCACGGTTTGGCGAAGATCTCCCGTTCTACGAGCTCGACGACGAAGAGCGGCTCCAGCACGAAGCGGCGCAGTCCGCCCTCTCCCCGCACTTCGCCCCGCCCGAGGAAGCGCTGCCCGAACCCGCGCGCCGCACCGTCGAGCTCCTCGGCCGCTTCGATGCTCCGAGCCGCGCTTTTTTCGAGCGAACCTTCCGGGGCACGAAGTCGCCCACGCTGCTCAGCCACTTCATGTTCATGAACGCGCTGGCATGTACGAAACCCTACGCCGATCAAACCGGCACCCTCGACCTCAAGCGCCATCAAGACGCGCAGTCGCAGCTCCTGCACCGCATCGTGCTGCACGAAAAGCTCGGGAAGAGAAACCCGATAACGCAGTACGCCGGCGAACTCCTAGCCGATCTCGAGCGCCTGGTTCCAGAGGCCCTACCGCCTCGGCACGCAGAGGCGAGAGATCGCGACTGCATCTATCTGAGCGTCGAACTCACCCCACCGCTCCTGGCGGTCGTGCAGAAGATCGGCTCGGAGCGCGAGCGCTGGGACTTCGTGAAGGCTCGCCAGTTGACGCTGGCGCTCGTAGCCCAGCACCTCGACGGCCCGGCCGATCCGGCCGCCCGGGAGCGCGCGGAGTCGGCGCTTCGCGCCTACGCCCAATCGGCTATCACCATGCTCCAACGATTCTTCGTCCGCATCCGGATCGATCGCACCACGAGCATCGTCTTCCAGGCGGACCACAATCTCGACGCAGCTGCGGTTAACGTCCTCGCGGCGTTCGCCGCGGTCGCCGGCGGATGAAACTCTTCCTCGGCATTCCAACGGCCGGCTCACCGGCTGCCGGATTCCTCGAGTCGGTCGCGCGAATGGAGGTGCCCGATGGCGTCAGGCAGGTCGCGCGGCTCACCTGCTCCGGCAATTTCGTTCCGGCCCAGCGCGAACTCATCGCGCACCGAGCCATGGCATGGGGTGCCGACATCCTCGCGATGATCGACGACGACATGATCCTGCCGAGCGGCGCTCTAGTCGAGCTTTGCGCCACGCTGATCGCCGATCCGCGCTGCGCGATGGTCGGCGCCCTCTACTACTCGCGCGACGGCTTCCGCCCGATGGCGGTCGATGGCTGGAAAAGCGAGGCGACGGCATCCGGTTGGATCCCGGCCTTCGACGACCGCACGCCGGTTTGCGTTGACGGCGTCGGCTTCGGCTGCGTCGCGATACGCGTGGCCTCCATGGTCTCCCTGCCGCGGCCGATCTTCCGCACGCAGGTCTACGTCGAGGAGGCCGCGGCTCGCGTGCGCATCTGCAACGAAGACTACCTGTTTTGCGCTTCGTTGCGCGCCATCGGCTATGGCATTCTCTTACATCCCGGCGTACGCTGCGGGCACTACGATCGGGCGACGGGCCGCACCGTTCCCGAAGAGTGGCCGCACCCGGAGGTTACCAACGCCAAACGAATGGCCGTACGCCTACCGGACGGCACGGCCGAGCTGGTTCCGCTGGAGGAACGCGTAGCGACCGTACGCGAGCGCCACGTGACGGCATCGCTCGAGTACATCTTCGTCGACGACGCCGGTTAGTCGCGGGTCAGCTCATTCGGTCGAGCGTGCCCAGCGCCGACCGGCGGCGTTCTTCACCGATCGTGCGGGCCGCATCTTTCCAGCGCGCGATCAGCGTCAGCCGCTCCCCGACGCCTTTCCGGTACTGCCGGATGCGAGCCATCTGGCTCTGCCGCGCCCCGTACACGAACAGCAAGCGCTCGTAGACCCCGAGATCGAACGACTCGTCGCGCGCGTCACGTGCCTCTTCCATGGCGTTCTGCAATGCGTGCGTCACGCGGCGTGAATCCGCCATGGCGATCTCGAGCGACGCCCAGTCCCGCGCGAGCAGGAAGCGCTCCATATCGGCAACGAGCGCCTCGAGCGTTTCGAGCTCCGCGGTAGCCGCTATGAGCTCCGGCGGAGCGTCAGCCGACGGCGCCAAAACTCGATACCACATCCGAACCTCCGGCCGCCTGGCGCCGCTCGATCTTGAACTGCGCGATAGCTTGCGCCCACGTCGTCCGGTACTCCCGGAAGTAAGGTAGCGTGCGTTCCAGGCGGCGGAGGTCCTTCTGCATGTTCGTCATCACCAATTCGTGATGCCAGAACTCGTAGACCCGGAAGAGATTGCGGGAAAGATCGCCACCGATATCCATGTCGAGCGACCCCATCAGCAAACAGCAGGCACGTTGCGCGCGCAGCAGCAATCTGTGAACGCCCTCGATGTCGGTCGCGTCGGATTGCATCTTCTCGAGCGCTTGCTGTGCCGACAAGATCAAATAATCGAATATCCGCAGGATCAGGTCTTCCTTCGAAGCCGTAGCGATCGAGGTTTCCAGATACTTCTGGTCCGGCGAGCTCTTCATCGAAGTTCCGTTCGTCCCGGGCTTCAGAGCGTGCCGCCGCTGGTGCCGCCGGTATTGAAGAAACTCGAGAGCTGCGACTGGAGCGCCTGATATCCGGCAATCGCGGTCTCCGTGCTGACGAACTCTTGCCGCAGGGTGTTGGCCTGCTGGTTCGCGTTATCGGTAATGGCGGCCACCTGCTGCTGCAGCGATTGAATGTCGGCCGTATTGGCGTTCTCGAAACCCTGCATCAGCGAAACCGGCGGAATCGTGCCGGCCAAGCCGGAGGCGAGCGAGGTCGGCAGCCCCGTTACGCCGGTCAGGTAGGTTCCGAGCTGCGTAACCACGCCGTCGGCACCGTTGAGGAGGTTCTGCACCGCCGCAGGGTTGGAGGCCAGTGCCTGCTGCAGTTGCGTGAGGTTCAGCGGCGCGAGCTGGCCGGAGGTTCCGGCATAGGTCGTCGTCTGCACCGGGTTGCTCGAGGTCGAACTCGATCCGCCGGAAGACGGCGAACCGTTGTTCGCTGTCGTGAGGACCGTGAAGGAGTTGTCGAGCGTCAAGCCGATCCGCGAAAGCGAATTATAGCCGGTAGCGTTCCCGCTGTTGACGATGCCCGCAACGATATTTTCGAGCTGCCCTTTGATCGATTCCACGTCCGCGTTGCCGTAGAGGACTCCGCCGGCAAACGATTGCGCCCCGCCTTGCCCCGGAAGCGAACCGGTCTGCATCGGCGTGACCACCGGCGCGGCCGTCGCCTGATCGATCTCGTTGATCGTGGCGTTGTACGCGGAAACGAAGGTGTTGAGCGCGGTGACCAACTGCGAGGTGTTCTGCGAGACCGTAACCGTGAACGGCGTACTGGTGTTTGCCACGAGATTGAGCTGCACGCCCGGGATCGCGGTCGTCACCTGGTTTCCATTACTGTATACGGTTTGCGTGGTGCCGCTGGCGTCTTGGAAGACGACTTGCGCCTGTTTACCGTAGACGACGGTCCCCGATTTCAGGCCGGCGGCGGTCAGAAAATTGCTCGTATCGCTCGAGGCGCCCAAGACGATGCTCTGCGGCCCGGCGGAAGCATTCGTAAGCACGATGCTGTTGAGCGCACCGTTATAGGAGGCCGTGACGCCAGCGCCACTTGCATTGATGCGCGATAATACGTCGGCGAGATTATCGCCGGAATTGACGGCGATCTGCACGCCGTTGATCGTAAACGTGCCGGCGGTCACCGGGGTCACGAATCCGGCACTGTTGGCGGCATTGAAACTGCTCGTCAAGCTGATTCCGCCGACACCGGAGGTGCCCGTCACGGTGTTCGATCCCCCGCCGTTCTTGATCTGCGCTTGGTCGAGCTTGAGGACTTGGAGCAGATTCCCCTGGTCGCCCGCAGATCCGAGCGTTATGGGATTGTTCGTATCGGAGATCTGGACGGTATCGGTACCGGCGACGAAGCCGATCGTAAACGTCGTGTCACCGGTCGCCGCTTGTACCTGCGTCTGGATGTCACTCAATATCTGCTGCAGCGTTTGGGTGGTGGCATCGTAGGAGACGGTGACGCCGTTGATCGTGACCTTGCCCGTTCCGCCGGACGTACCGTTGGTGGCGGCGATCGCCGCATACGATTGGTCGAGAACGGTCGTCTGCCAGCTCGGGCCACCGTTCTGCGTGTCGAGCATCGAATGGCCGGCGGCGGGGTTGTTGGTGGTCTGCGACGACGTGGCCAACTGCGTTGAGTCGATGACATAGGTGCCCGGCGTTGCGGCCACCCCGGCTATCCCCTGTGCGGTGGCAACGTTGGTGTTGCTGCTGAGGGCATCGTAGGTGTTGAACAGGCCGGGCTGCGAGAGTCCCGTCAAGGCGCTCTGCACGGAGGCGAGCATGGCGTTGATCGTAACGAGCTCGGTATTCGCTGCGTTGAGCGTCGCGATCTGCTGGTTGAGCGCAACGTTCTGCACCAGCGTGAGGGAGGTGAGTTTTTGAATGATGGAGTTATAGTCGATCCCGGAGGCGATCCCCGGGAACGATATCGGCGGTACGTTCGTGCCGGGAACGATGCTCGACACCGCTATGCGTTCCGATCCAGCGTCACGCCGTTGTGCTTGTCGAAAAATACCGCCATCTGAATTAGCAGCTCGGGCGGAAACTGCGCTACCTCTTTGCCGGTCTTCGGATCGCTGAAGACCGTGACGATCTCACGATGCTCCACGCGGTACGACACGCTCAGGGACGCGGGCTGCGAGCCGTTCGCTTGGCCGAGCAAGCGCGAGATCGCCGTCGTCAGCGCACCGGGCTCCGGATTGTTCGTATCCGCGGCGGTGTGCGCCGGTACCGATGGGATCGGGTGCGGTGCCCGCGCAGGCGCAACAGCCTGAACGTCCATGTTGGAGGCCTCCATAGTGTTTCTTCCTTCCTGTTTCGGCGTTTACGCTCGGGCAGTTTAGCAGGTTGCGCGAAAGCAACGTACTAGGAGGCTGTCGGAGTTAAGCACGTTTCCGTCTTTGGGCCGCCTTTTGCCCGAATACTTCGTTGCTCATCAGTCACGAAGCTACGGCTTCGCTCCTTCTTCGCGCCCCCCCACC
>JAJXWN010000131.1 GCA_021781595.1 bacterium
ACGGCCGTGCGGGCCGGGGCGCCCGCCGGCCGAGCCCGAGCTCGGCGCAGGAACGTCGCCCGGAAGCGCCACGCCGGGCGCACGCGGGGTAAACGGCCGCGTACCTGGGCCGCTGAGCGGGCGGAACGGACCGTTGCCTTGCGGGCGGCGCTGCGGCGCGGCTTGGATCAGGCGCCCCGGCTGCGGCACGCGTGGCTGGCCAGGGAGGCCGACGCCGCCTCCGGCCTGGCCCGGCGGCGGCGCGACCCCGGGACGCCCCGGGATCCCGGTCTGGGGGCCTGGGGAGGCCGATGCGCTGGTCGTCGGCGGCGGCGCAGGCCGGTGCGGCGGTAAAACGGTTGATTGCCCGGACGGAACCGGCCGCAGTTTCGAAGGCACCGGCTCGGTACGCGCGGGTGAGACGGGTTTGGGCGCGGCGGGTGCCGGAGCGGCCGCACTCTCGACCGCAGCCGGCAGCACGACCTCCGCCGATGCGGCGATTGGAGCGGTGGCGACGGGAGCGGAAGGAGGCGCGGCGGGCGCAGCGGCCTTCGCAGCAACGGTGCGCTTCGCCCCGGTGGGGACGCGGCGTAGCTGGGGGATCGGCTCGACCGGAGGAGGGGGTGTCGCGGGCCGCGGTACCGCCTTCTTAGCAGCGGGGGCCTTCGCGATGGCGGGTTTCGCCGCTTCTGCGGGAGCGGGCTTGGCCGGGGCGGCCGGCTTGGCGAGGACGCTTCGAACCAGATCAGCGATGTGATCTGGGACGACGCTCAACTGATTTTTCGCCTCGAAGATGCCGCCCAAGCGCTCGTTGAAGAGCGTCACCAGCTCCTTCGAGGAGAGTCCGACCTCTTTTGCGAGCTCGAAAATCCGTACTTTTCCCGTAGCCAAGATCTGCCTTTCTATCCCGGCGACGCTCCGCGTTCCGGGGATCCCACGTTACCTCATCGGCATGGCCTCCGCATCGAAGCGGCTCGCATGCAACCAGACTCCGTAGCGCAACTACCAAGCATGGTCGTCGGTCGTGGCGTTCATTTCAGTACAAACATACGTTGACGATCAACCTCTGTCGAACCCATATTCGGCGGCGGCGGATGCAAGACCCGGATACTTTCGATTTTTCGCCGTCCGAGCTCCGCATTCGCGAGAGCAGAGGTAGGCTCCGCGCCCCGGGCTGCGCCTCGCGCCCGGCGGATCGGCCTGCCAACCCTCCGGCATCCGCACGAAGCGAACCAGCGCAGATTGCTCCCGCACCGTGCGGCACCCGACGCAGCTGCGCTTTGGAACCCGCGCCACTCCTAGGAGGCCCTCGGAGTTGAGCATCCTACGCACCGTCGCCCAGGCGCTCGCGCTTGAACTCCTCCAACTTGCGAATAAGGTCCTCGTCGATAGCCGGTGCCGCGGGCGTTTCCTCGTACGATCCCGTCTCGGCTTCCTCTTCCTCTTCCACGATCTCGCCGGTTGCGGGAGGCTCCGCCTGCCGCTCGGCCCTCTCCGCAAGGTAGCGTTCGCGCGCCTCTTCGGCCTCGCTCTCGCTTGCGATATCCAATCGCCAGCCGCTCAAGTGTGCGGCCAGGCGAACGTTTTGCCCGTCACGTCCGATGGCGAGCGAAAGCTGATAATCCGGGACTACCACGAGCGCCACGCCATCGTCCTCGAAGAGCTCGACCGAAAGCACCTTCGCCGGAGCCAGGGCGTTCATGATGAACGTCGTTACGTCGGCATCCCAACGGATGACGTCGATCTTCTCGCCGCGCAACTCGTCCGATACGTTCGCGATGCGGCTGGATTTCGGTCCCAGGCACGCACCTATCGGGTCGACTTCCGGGCGGTTGCTGCGCACCGCAACCTTGGAGCGGCTGCCGGGCTCGCGCGCGATCGCCATGATCTCGACGATACCGTCCTCGATCTCAGGAACTTCGAACTCGAGTAGCCGCTGCACCAACCCCTCAGCGGCACGCGAAAGCACGACCGTCGGACCTTTCGGCGAGCGGCGCACGTCGCACACGTAAGCGCGAATGAAATCGTTGATGCGAAAGTTCTCGCGCGGCACCTGTTCGGAGAGCGGCAGCAACGCCTCGTCTTTACCGTCGAGCAGCACGTACATATTGCGCTGCTCGTAGCGCTGCACGGTCCCCTTCACCACGTCATTTAACTTCGCCGCATACTTGTTGTAGACCGTGTCGCGCTCGGCTTCCCGGATTCGCTGTACGATGACTTGCTTGGCGGTCTGCGCGGCGATTCGGCCGAAGTCTTTCGGCTTGACGACTTCGTCGAAAAAGTCGCCGACCTGATAGCGCGGCCCGGCCTGCGACGGCGAAACCTCGAGATTTGGGTCGACGACCTCGCCGACCACCGTGCGGCGATGGAATACCTCGTATTCGCCACTCTGCCGGTCGACCGTCACGATGGCGTTCGCTTCACCTCCAAAATGCCGTTTGTACGCCGTCAGCAACGCCGCCTCCAGCGCTTCGACCAGCATCTCGAACGGAATGTTGCGTTCCTTGGAGATGAACTGCAGAACGTCGATGAGTTTCTCTTCGCTAACCGTTTCAGCCATGTCTCTGACCTGCTTTCTTGTGGCGGTTGAGGTCGTTCCGAACGTCGTACTCGAGATGAGCGGCTCGTATCGTCGCGAGCGGCAGGGGCAATTCGCCCGCGGCGGTCTCCAGCACGACGTTCGTGCCGCGGACTCCGCGCAGCACCCCGCGGTGCGTCTTGGCGCCGTTGACGAACAGCGTCGTCACGATCTTGGCGCTGCGGCCCGAGAAGCGCTCGTAATCGCCGGGCTTGGTGAGCGGCCGATCCAAGCCGGCCGACTCGACTTCGAGCGCGTACGGTGCATCGCAAGCGTCTAGCCGCGCGTTGATCGCGTTTGCGACCCGCTCGCATGTGGCGATATCGACGCCGCCCTCACGATCGATCGTGACGACGAGCGCGCTCGCGCGCTTCGCGCGCCGGACGGCGTGCCGCACGAACTCGACATCCGCGAAGAGCGGATCGTGCTCGAGCGCGTCGACGCACCGCTCGAACGCGGTTCCCACGTCGTCTATCTCCATGGCGTTATGCCCGTCACCCAGGATGCTCCTATACAACAAGGAAGCGCGGGACCTGCCCACGCTCATTAAGACCAACCTCGCCTAAGGATACCCTAAACGAGCGACGGGCCGCAAGCCCATCGTGGGTGCGGCCCCCCGTCTTTGTTCTAGGCTATACCCACGAGCATGCGCCGAGATGCCGGTATACGTCCGGCGGCCGTCGAGCGCTCGTCTAGCGCCCCTTCGTACGGCGTGCCCGTCCAGGCTCGGTGGCCCGGTGGATCCTGCGGTTCCAACCGCCCTCCTTTACGCTGCTATGCTCGTCTGTCTCGCAATGGAGACGCCTCTATCTTACTGCCGCTGGAGATGAGAGCACAACAGGCGAGCGGCGCATCGGCAGCGGCGTGCACCGGGCGGCGCCGCTCGCCGCTATGGGGTTGGCGCCGGCTGCACGAAGGGCTCGAGATGCCCCGTGCAGAGCGCAGTCACGTTGGGCTCGACGATCGCGAATGCGTTGCCGGCGGCCGGCACGCGCACGAGCCAGCCGGTGCAGAAGACCGCCGGACCCACCCGCCTGATCGAAGTAACGTACATCTTGATATAGCGTTCCTCGGGCGCCGCGCCAAACGGCCAGATCTTCCAGTGCTGGGCACCCGGCGACTCCTGGAAGACGTACTTCGTTCGCGCCAAGACTGAGGGCGGCGGCGTCGGCAGCGCAGGCACCATCGCGCCCAGATTCCCTTCGTATCTCTTGCTCCGGGGCGTGACCGGCCCGGTAGGAATCAGTCCCCGCAGGCGAGCGTTGAGCCCCGACGGCCTCCTCCTCGCCGCCGGCTGCGCGGTAGGCCTAGGTGTCGGCGGCACCTGCACGGGGCGGCGAGGGCTCGGGCGGGTGGCCCGGCTGCGCGGGCTCGGCCCCGGCGAGCCGGTGGCCTTTGGGCCTGGGCGCAGGCTGCGGCCGTGCGCCTGCACTGCAGCGGAGGGCACCGTCGTAGGGCCTGGACTCGGTACGCCGGCTTTCCGTTCGGGGACCTGCGCCTTGGGAACCGTGCGTGCCAAGAGCGCGGCCGGCTTCGCCGGTGCGGCGCTCGGAGCGGGCGGCGCAGGCGGGGCGGGCGTCGCGGGCTCCTTCGTCGGCGCAGCGCTCGGGGCGGCGCTCGGCCCGGCGGTGGGCGGAACTTTGATCGCAACCGCTACGGCCTGCGCGGTCGGCACGGAGATCGGTACGGCCGGCATCGTCGGCTCCACAACCGGTGCGGCAACCTGCTGCGTCGGCATTGGGTTGGGCAGCGCCGAAGCCACCGGTGCCGGCGTCGGGTTGGGCGGTGCGGTCGGTGCAAATTTTGTGAGTTCGTGCAGCACCGGGGGATGGTGGGCCGAGGCTTGCCGAGGCCGAGCTCGCGGCGGCGCCGTCGCCTCCGCGTGGGGGACCGGAGGTGCCGCATGCCGCACGGGGACCGGCCGGCTCGGAACGAGCGCGCGGCTGCTCACGGTGACGATCTCGTTTCCCATCACGGATTCCGGCGACGCCTGCTCCGATGACGAGCTCAGCGTTGAGATCACAAAGAGGGCGATGAGCGCATGCAAGACGAGCGAGGCTAGATAGCTCCCAGCCAACCGTTCGGATCTTCGCCGGTCCGTTGGATCGCGCCGCATTTTGCACGCAGTACGACGGGATGTCGGCAACGGCCCGCTAACAGTACACTCCGGTCATGAAAACAACGCAAGACAAACGCACCAAGATCGTCGCAACCATAGGGCCGGCCTCGCGCGATCCTCAAACCATCCGCGCCTTGATCGCCGCCGGAGCGAACGTCGTCCGCTTGAATTTCTCGCATGGGACCCCGGAGGAGCACGGCGAGGTCGTCGATCTCGTCCGCCGGATCGGCGACGAACTCGATGTGTATGTCGCCGTCCTACAGGATCTCCCCGGGCCGAAGGTGCGTACCGGGCCGCTGGCCGCTGGCTTGGCGTCGGTGCACCTCGAACGCGGTGCCGCCTTCACGCTTGCAACGGACGAGGTTGCGGGGAGCCCCGAGCGCGTCGGAGTCTCGTATGCAAACCTGCCGAGCGACATCACCGTCGGAACCCGCCTCTACCTGCAGGACGGCGAGATCACGCTGCGCATCACCGGAGCGACCGCAACGCAGATCCACACGACGGTCGAAGTCGGCGGCGACCTCCGCGCACAGCAAGGCATCAACTATCCCGACGGCACGCTCAACCTCGAAGCCGTCTCCGAGCGCGATCTCGCCTTCCTGGAATACGGCTTGCAGAAGGACGTCGATTACGTCGCCGTCTCCTTCGTGCGCAGCGCCGAGGACGTGAATCGCGTAAAGCAGTTCATCGCCGAGCGCGGCAAGAAAGCGCGGGTGCTGGCCAAGATCGAAAAACACGAAGCGCTCCAAGATATCGACGACATCGTCGACGCGGCCGACGGTATCATGGTGGCGCGCGGCGATCTCGGCATCGAGGTACCGCTGGAGACCGTGCCGATCATCCAAAAGGATCTCATCGCACGCTGCAACCGTCTGAGCAAACCAGTCGTAACCGCGACGCAGATGCTCGAATCGATGATCGCGAGTGCCCGGCCGACGCGTGCCGAGACGACCGATGTCGCCAACGCGATTCTCGACGGCACCGACGCCGTGATGCTCTCCGGTGAGACGGCGCGCGGCGCTTATCCCATTGAGGCCGTGCGCGTGATGGCTCAAATCGCGCGCGAAGTCGAGAAGCACTACCCGCACGCGGCGATGCGAGAGCGGCGCATGGAAAATGCGGGTGCCGGCATAGCGACATCGATCGCCGAGGCGGCGACACGCTCGAGCGAGGAGCTGCAACTGCCGTTCATCGTCACGGGCACGACCACCGGGAACGCGGCACATCACATCTCGGCGTTTCGGCCGCGCGCGCGGATCATCGCGCTCACCCCCGAAATCCACGTCGCTCGGCGGCTCGCGCTGCTCTGGGGCGTCGAGGCGATCATGATCGAGCGGTACTCGTCGATCGACGTGCTGCTGCACATCACCGAGCAGCGCATGCTCTCAGAGGGTTTGGCGCGTAGCGGCGACTACCTCGCGTTCACGACCGGCATGCCGGTCGGCGCCGGCGGCACCAACCTCCTCAAGATCCACCTCATACCCTGACAGTAAGCCATGGCCCCGGGGGGCCACCTGGAAGCGAATAAAAATGCACGGGGGCCGAAGGCCGGGGTCCCGGCGGATGCGCCATTTTCACCTCAGGTCGTAGCGCGACGCCGCTTCGTCTGGTCGAGCAGCGCGGCCGCGTGCCGCACGGCGGCGTCGTGCGCCTCGCCGGAGAGCATTCGCGCAAGTTCTGAGGTACGCTCCGGCACGGTATCGGCTCGCCGAAGCTCGATCGTCGTTCCGCCACGCCGTTCGATCTTCTCAAGTACGTAGTGGCAGTCCGCCCAGGTAGCTATCTGCGCGAGGTGCGT
>JAJXWN010000006.1 GCA_021781595.1 bacterium
GAGCACCCCTAAAAAAACCGAAGTGGAGCGCGACGCGTTCGCGGAGAGGTGGCAGAGCGGTCGAATGCACTCGCTTGGAAAGCGAGCAGACGTGTCAAGCGTCTCGGGAGTTCGAATCTCCCCCTCTCCGGTCTTCCAGGCGCCTCAATCGAGCCGGTCTGCAGCCGGTCCGAGGTTCGCGAGCCAGTATTCGAACGACGCTCGTGCCTGCGCCTCGAGCATCGCGTCGCCGCGTAGAACCTGCCGCTGCAGCCGGCGCTCGAGCGTCGACCGGTCGCCGTAATTTGCATCCATCACGACGTCCGCACGGCGAACGTCTTCGGCGAGCGCATCCGGCAGCAGCACCCCGGGCGGCAACGTCGACAGCACGATCTCTGGAGGATTCTCCGGCCAAGCATCCGCCTCGAATCGTTCGCAGAGCGCCCGGACCTTTCGATCATCGCGGCCCCATACGAATGCGTACGCATCGTTTTCGTGCAGCTGGGCGAGGATCGCCCGCGCCGTCGGTCCGGTGCCGAGCACTCCGATCCGCTTCAGCGCGATCGGTTCGTCGATAGCGGCCTCGAGCGCCATCCGGGCTCCGACGCCGTCGGTGTTCGTGCCGCGGATCTGCCTGCCGAGGAACAGCGTGTTGACGGCTTGCGCCATCTCCGCCTCCGCATCGAGGTAATCACACGCCGCCAGTACTTCTTCCTTGAGCGGAGTCGTTACGTTGAGCCCGGCGTAGCCGTCGATACGCATGCGCCGCACGACGGCTATGCCGTTGCCCCTCGGCACGCGGATCGCGTCGTACGAGCCATCGTCTATGCCCGCCTCCCGTAGCAACATTCTGTGGATGGCCGGACTCGCGCTATGGGCCACCGGATCTCCGATCAGAGCCAGTCTCATGGCGCGCGCCTCGCGGGCAGCATCAGGCGCTCGAGGAACCGGAAGAACCTGGTCACGGGAAAATCGTGGCTCTCGATGGGCTCGGTCAGGATGGCGTGCAAGCCGCAGAGCTTGGCACCCAGGACGTCGGTAAAGAGCTGATCGCCGACGACGGCGACCTGGCGGCGGGGAAGGCCGAGGCGGCGCAGGGCCCGGATGAAGCCGAACGGCAGCGGCTTGAGGGCGTTTGGAACGCAGTCGACGCCGAGCTGGGCTGCGATCTCCGTAACCCGCTCGTTGAAATTATTCGAGACCATCACGATGGCCAACCCGCGCGCTCGCGCATCTCGAACCCAGGCCAGATGTTCCTCGGCGAGCTCGGTCTCTCGAAACCCTAACAACGTATTATCGAGGTCCACGATCAGGCCCCGAAACCCGGAGGCCGAGAGTTCGTCGAGCGAGATCTCGTAAAGGCGAACGGCATAGCGATCGGGCCACAACATGCTCCTGGCAGCGATTGCGCTACTTCTCCCCACTATCCTCGGAGATCTCCACAGGCTGCCCACCCGGCACCCCGCTTCTCCACCCGCCATTCGCAGGAATAGCGGCTTCTCAACAGATTGCCCACAAGGACGAAAGCACTACATCTTGTATCAATGATCTCCCGGTAGTACAATCTATGGCACCCGCCGGCTGAGCCTCGGCGCTAGATCGAACAGACGTTCGCTTCCGGCCTCTCGAGTCATGGTCCTCCGCCGTGGAGGAAGGAGCCCCGAATGAAGTTTCAGCGCACGTATTCAACGCCCAACGATACCTATGCCGGCGTCATCTTCGAGCCGCGCACGTCCCGCATCGTCAACCCAGACGGCTCGGTGATCTTCGAAGCGCAGGACGTCATGGTACCGAAGGGCTGGTCGCAGGTCGCCGTCGACGTTCTGGCTCAGAAATATTGCCGCAAGGCAGGCGTCCCAACCAAGTGCAAGCGCGTGCCGGAGCCCGGTTTACCGGAATGGCTCTGGTGCAGCGTCCCCGACGAGGAAGCGCTCGCGGCACTGCCGCGAGACGCGCAGTTCGGCGCAGAGCGCGACGCGCGCCAGGTCTTCAATCGCCTCGCGGGCTGCTGGACCTACTGGGGCTTCAAACACGGCTACTTCGATACCGAGGAAGACGCGCGGACGTATTACGACGAGATGTGCGCCATGCTCGCGCGCCAGATCGGCGCGCCCAACTCACCGCAATGGTTCAACACGGGTCTGCACTGGGCGTACGGTATCGCCGGTCCACCGCAAGGCCACTATTTCGTCGATCCTAAGACGCTCGAGCTGAGCCGCTCGACCAGCGCCTACGAGCATCCGGCTCCCCACGCGTGCCTACCGTATTACGCGCCCGTCACGACGCCCGACGGCCCCGTAGCAATCGGCGACATCGTAACGCGGAATCTCGTCGGTCTGGCGGTCTACGACAAGACCGGCATCACGAAGGTCGTTGCCGTCAAAAATAACGGCGTCAAATCCGTCTACCGCATCAATCTCAACAACGGAGATTACTTCGAAGCTACGGCCGACCACTTAGTTTTCACGATCAGCGACCACAATGCCAAGCAGGACTGGTGCACGGTAGCGAGGTTGCAACCGGGAATGCGCGTGGTACGGCGTGCGGAGACGGTCGTCCCATCGCCGTTACTGCCGTTATCAGAGAGCTCCGGTCTCGTTTGCGCGCAGCGGCAAAGCAGCGGCCTCGCATCCGGTACCATCTCGCCGATATTGCTAGCTCCCCCCCTCGTGACACCCGAACGAAACGTAGCCGAATTGCGCGATGAAGTGATCGCATCGATCGAGTACGTCTGCGATCAGGACGTCTATGACATCGAAACGCAGAGCCATACGTTCCTGACCAACGGCGTAGTCGTACACAACTGCTTCATCCAGAGCGTCGGGGACGATCTCGTCAACGAAGGCGGCATCATGGACCTTTGGGTTCGCGAGGCACGCATCTTCAAATTCGGCAGCGGTTGCGTTTCGGAACGTTCGCTTGTACCGGTAACCGGGCGCGGTCTCATCCGCATCGGCGACTTTTTCGAGGAGATGTCGCGGATGCGGCCGGTTCACGAGTTCGACGGGAAAGGTCGATATGTCGATATCGGCGATCTTGGTTTGAAGACGTTTTCCCTCGATAGCGAGAGCGGACGGATCGTTGAAGATACCATCGATCGCGTGTGGTCCTACGATGTCGCGAGGGACGACAAAATTACCGTGCAGTTCGATACCGGCGTCCGGGCGACGGTATCCGCTTGGCATCCGTTCATGGTATGGGACGGAGAAAAGATCGGCGAGCGCCGGGCGGATGCGTTGCGCGCCGGCGATGCCGTGATCGGTCCGAATAGCACATCGCGCCGCTTGGTCGAACTGCGCGAGAGAACCCCTCACATTTCATACACATATACGCGCTATCGCTCGGCTCAAGTCGCCTCGGTGACGATCGACGAAGATCTTGCATGGCTCGTCGGATACTTTCTGGGCGTTGGCTCACTAAATGAACGGCGGACGCGCGTAGACCGTCCGTACGGAGCGTATTATTATAGAAAGCTCCGCCTCCGCTTCTTCGACGAAGATCGCGAACCGCTGGAAAAAGTCGCCCGGATTCTGCTGGAGCGGTTTGGCGCAAAGTCGGCAATTCGCGCGGACGGTCGCCCTGGCTTTCCGACAAAGTGCCTTTCGCTGACCTGCACGCGCATAGCAGCTTGCGAGTTCTTCGCCTCTGCTGTCCACACGCCGGACGGCAACTCAAGAACCTTGGAGGTACCTTCGTTCATCAAGTCCGCGAATGCTCGCATTCAGGAAGCGTTTCTTGCTGGCCTCATCGACTCCGATGGTACCGTGCAAGGTGGTCGCGCGACGTATACGTCGGTCTGCAAGCCGTTCGTCGAAGAGATCGCCGGCATGGCGTCGCTCTTGGCATTGGGCGGTGGTGTCGTATTCAACGGCGGCTATTATTCGGCAACGATCGTCCGCAAATCGACGGCGATGCGCCTGCGGAGCAACATCATCGCAAACCTCGGTACGATCAAACATATCGGCGCACTCGAACGGAGCGACGGACGCGGATTCCGCCCGTATTGTCTCCCCGTCGTTCCCGATCTCGCACAAAAGCTCTTCCCGCATCGTGATCAAGACGGGCTGCAAGGAACGTCGGGTGACGCTGCGTTCCACGTGGGCCGCCTGGCTTACGAGGGAATCGTGAATCCCCAGAAAGTGTTGGCGGCAATTGCTGCAAAGCCGGAAAACGAGATCGATGCCGACCTCGAGCGACTACGATTCGTCGCCGAAGGCGTGGCGTTTGTCACCGAAGTCACTCCCGTTGAGATCGATGTCGCGTTCAATGATTTGACCACGCGCTCGACCAACACCTATCTTGCCGGGGAACACGGTCTCGTGGTGATCCATAATACGGGATCGAACTTCAGCCATATTCGCGGTGAGGGAGAGCGGCTTTCGGGCGGCGGCACCTCGAGCGGATTGATGTCGTTCCTGCGCGTGGGCGACCGGGCGGCCGGTGCGATCAAGTCGGGCGGCACCACGCGGCGCGCGGCAAAGATGGTATGCCTCGATCTCGATCATCCGGACATCGAAGCGTTCGTCACGTGGAAAGTCAAAGAGGAGCAGAAGGTCTCCGATCTCGTCGCCGGATCCATCTCCTGCCAGAAGCATCTCAACGCCGTCATGAGCGCCGCCAGCGACGAGGGAATTCCCGAGGGCGCCCGGCTGGACCCCGCGCTCAATCCCGGGCTGAAGGCCGCGATGCGCGCGGCTTTGATCGCGGGCATTCCGCAAGCGAACATCCAATACGCACTCGACTTTGCCAGACAGGGTTACAAGCACCTCGAGATCGAGACCTACGATACGAACTGGGATAGCAAGGCGTACGGCACGGTCTCCGGGCAAAACTCTAACAACTCCGTCCGCATCCCCGACGCGTTTTTCGAGAAGCTCGACGCCGGCGCGAACTGGGATCTCATCCAGCGAACCGACGGACGCGTCGCGCGTTCGCTTCCGGCGAGCGACCTCTGGGAACAGATCGCCGTATCGGCATGGCAGTGCGCCGATCCCGGCGTGCAGTACGACGATACGTTCAACGAATGGCACACGTGTCCGGCCGACGGACGGATCAACGCTACGAATCCGTGTTCCGAGTACGCGTTCTTGGACGACACGGCGTGCAATCTCGCGAGCCTCAATCTCGTTACGTTTGAGGGCGCGAACGGAAACTTTGACGCCAAGCGCTTTGCCGATGCTTGCCGTATCTGGACGTTCACGCTCGAGCTAAGCGTACTCATGGCGCAGTTCCCAAGCCGCGTGATCGCGCAGAAATCGTACGACTACCGCACGCTCGGCCTCGGATATGCAAATCTCGGCACGTTACTCATGCGTATGGGCCTGCCGTACGACTCAGAGGAGTCGCGCGGCTGGTGCGGCGCCATCACCTCTCTGATGACGGGAGCGGCATACCGCACGTCGGCCGAAATGGCGCAACAGCTCGGCTCGTTCCCGCGCTACGCGGCAAACGCCATGCAGATGCTCCGAGTAATTCGCAACCATCGCCGTGCCGCCTACCAGGGGCCCGACGACGCTTACGAAGGCCTAACGATTACTCCGGTAACGCACGCGCCGACCCTCTTCACGCAAGAGACGTGGAAGCTCGCACGAGAGATGTGGGACGAAGCGCTTGCGATTGGCGAAGTGGCGGGCTACCGCAACGCGCAAACGACCGTCATAGCCCCCACGGGTACGATCGGCCTCGTGATGGATTGCGACACCACCGGAATCGAGCCCGATTTTGCGCTCGTAAAGTTCAAGAAGCTCGCCGGCGGTGGTTACTTCAAGATCGTCAACCAGTCCGTTGAATCGGCGCTGCGCAAGCTCGGCTACAGCGAGTCCCAGATCCGCGCAATCGAAGCGTTCGCGAAGGGCACGGGAACGCTCGAGGGCTCACCGCACGTCAATCGCGCCGTCTTGCGTGCCAAGGGCTTCGACGACGATGCGCTCGCGCGTGTCGAAACGGCCTTGCCCGCCGCCTTCGAACTGCAGTTCGCCTTCAACCGCTTCACTCTCGGCGAGCACTTCTGCAAAGAGAAGCTCGGCTTGAACGACGAGCAGCTCGGCGATTGGAATTTTTCACTGCTGCACGATGCCCTGGGCTTCACCACGGCCCAGATCGAAGAAGCCTCCGACGTAATCTGCGGCCGGATGACGCTCGAGGGCGCGCCGCACCTCAAAGACGAGCACCTAGCCGTCTTCGATTGTGCCACGCCGTGCGGCAAGCACGGCATGCGCTTCATTCGACCGCTGGCGCACATCGATATGATGGCGGCCGCGCAGCCGTTCGTCTCGGGCGCCATCAGCAAGACGATCAATCTGCCGCAATCGGCAACGGTCGCGGACGTCAAAGAAGCCTACCGCTACGCCTGGGAGCGGATGATCAAAGCGGTGGCGCTCTATCGAGACGGATCGAAACTCTCGCAACCGCTGGCCGCCTCCTACGACCTGGGCGGCGAGATCGCCGACGAAACGCCCGAAGCCGTGCACCAGACATTTCAGAAGCCTTTGCAGGTCGCGGAGCGCATGGTCTACCGCTATATCGCGAAGCGCCGTCGCCTGCCGGAGCGCCGCAGCGGCTACACACAGAAGGCGATCGTCGGCGGCCACAAGGTCTACCTGCGCACGGGCGAATACGAAGGCGGCCAACTCGGCGAGATCTTCATCGACATGCACAAGGAAGGCGCCGCATTCCGTTCGCTGATGAACAACTTCGCGATCGCGATCTCCCTGGGTCTTCAGCACGGCGTCCCACTCGACGAATTCGTCGAGGCGTTCACGTTCACGCGCTTCGAACCAAACGGCCCCGTGACGGGACACGATCACATCAAAATGGCCACCTCCATACTCGACTATATCTTCCGCGAGCTGGCCGTAAGCTACCTCGGGCGCTACGAGCTCGCGCACGTGCAGCCGGCGATGGAGATGGACGCCATGGGACCCGCGAATGCCGATGAGTATCTCGCCGAAGAGAAAGGCGCTCTACGATACGAACCAGCCGGCATTCGCGAAAAACTCCACCCCACAAGTTCGCACCTGCACCCGGGCCACGAACGGCCGCTCGAACGAGTCGAGGGCACCGAAACGGTTGGAAGGCACGCACCTGGCGCCGCAGCAACTGCCGTGCTCAGCAAGACGGCGCAGGTCACCGCCGCCAAGGCTAAGGGTTATACCGGAAACGCCTGTGCAGAGTGCGGTCAACTGACGATGGTGCGTAATGGCTCCTGCGAGAAGTGCGATAACTGCGGCGCGACGAACGGGTGCAGCTAAATAACCGCTAGCAGCCCCGCGGCGGCGGTCGCGGCCTAGGCGGGCGGCATAGCCTCTTCCCGCTCTTTTCACGCCGTCTTCACCTCGATTTCTCGCTGGGCGAGCATCTTTTGAGGACGGGCATGCGTCGGAATCGGAGGGCCCAATGTCACGTAAACGGATCGTCATCGTCGGAACGAGCTTCGCCGGGTACACGGGCGCGATTGAATTGCACGGTTTGCTGGGCTCGGAGCACGATATCGTCGTCGTCGCCAAGTCGCACGAGTTTGTCTTCATCCCATCGCTGATCTGGTATCCGTTCGGTTTACGCGACCAGAAGGACATCAGCTTCGACGTCCGCCCGATCTACGCCGAGCGCGGCATCCAGTTCATCGAGACGTCGGCCACGGGTTTCGATCTGGACAGACGGCAGGTCCTTACCGATACCGCGGGTCCGATCGCTTACGACTATCTCCTCATTGCGACCGGTCCGAAGATCGACTTCGACAGCGTTCCGGGCTTGGGGCCTGAAAAGAACTCTCTCTCGATCTGCAACATCGACCACGCCGGTCAGACCCGCCGAGCCTGGGAGCATTTCCTGACCGACCCGGGACCCGTCGTCATCGGCGCCGCACAGGGGGCGGCCTGCTTCGGTGCGGCGTACGAGTTCCTTTTCAACCTCCGGTACCAGCTGAAGAAACACCACCTGCTCGAAAAGTCACCGGTGACCTACGTGACGGCGGAGCCGTTCCTCGGCCACTTCGGTATCGGCGGCTTGGGCAACGGGCGGCAGATGTCCGAGTTCTTCTTCAAGACCTACGGTATTGCGTCGCGCACCAGCGCCACCATCAAAGAAGTCCAGCCAGATGGAGTCTTGCTCGAAAGCGGCGAGAAGCTGCCGTCGAAATTCACGATGATCATCCCGCGTTTCCTCGGCGTCGACGCGGTCCGCAACACGCCCGGGCTAGGCAACGCCAACGGCTTCATCGAGGTCAACGACGGCTACCAGCATTTGACGCGCCCAGAGATCTACGCGGCCGGCGTCGCGATATTCGTGGCTCCCGTAGGAGGGACGCCCGTTCCATGCGGCGTGCCGAAGACGGGTTATCCATCCGAGGTCATGGCGAAGACCGCCGCCGCAAACATCGCGGCAGATATCCGCGGCGAGACGGAGCATCGCTCGATGCCGTTCTCAATGATTCACGCGTACTGCATCATGGATACCGGCGACATGGGTATGATGATCGTCGGCGACCACATGCTCGAGCCGCGCCACCTGCAGTTCATCATTCCGGGCCCGCAGGCTCACTGGGCCAAGCTCGCCTTCGAAAAGTACTTCCTCGCAACGCGCGGCCACGGAAAAGTGTAGTAACACGCTAGGGCGCGTCGTTCAGGTGCGCGGCATAAGTGCGCGGGTCGAAATACCAACTCGGCAGCGTCTTTGGGAACGTAATGTCCTCGAAGTCGTAGTTCACGGTGGCCCCATTCCCATCGTAGCCGCCGCCGACGACGCCGTGAATATGCGTGACCACGGGATACCCGTCGAGCGAGCCCACCGTAATGGTGAAGAGCACGGGATAGACCGGTCCGCCTTGAATGAAGAGCTTATCCGTGGCCACGACTCGCTTGAGTTCGTAGGTCGTCTTGTCGACCCATAATTGCCGCAGACGATTGCGATTGGGATCGCGCTTCGGTTCGAGCACCAGGTGCAAGAGGTCGCCTTCGGTCGTAAGCGAGACGACGCGATAATCTGGCTCGTTGTACGCTACGACGGAGCCGATCACGCGAAGATGGCGCGTCGGCTCGGGTGTCGGAACGACCGATACGGGCTCCGGATGGGCCGGCGCCGGCTGGAAGAGGTCGGCGGTTGGCGGGCCCGGATCCCGGTCCTCGTTGAACGCCGGCCGCAGGAACGTGAGCCGCCCCTCGTAATCGTCGCGGTAGATCTTGCGGCCGAGCGCCGCATCGTCGAGCGTGCGCACCCATATATGGTAGGTGTAACTGTTCGCGTAATCCGGGTAGCCGTTGGCCGCCTTCTGCGAGCGCACCAATGTATACGTCTCGTACGGCGGCGGTGGCCGGTGCGACAGAAACGCCCCGCGAATGAATCCCAGTACGCGCGTCGGTGACGGCGTCGGCGGCGTTTCGATCGCTTGCGCCGGTGCCCCGAACAGCAGCGGCGCAGCTGCGAACGCTGCGGCTGCAAGCAGTCGAGTTATTTTGCCGATCGATCGGGGCATAGTCGTAAAACGCACCTCGTGCGAGTTCGGTTCCGGCGGCTCGCGGCCTATCGCGGCGCCAACCGGATGGCGCCGTCCAGGCGAATCACCTCGCCGTTGAGCATCTGATTCTCGACAACGTGCCGAGCGAGCGCCGCGTACTCCTGCGGCCGCCCCAAGCGCGCGGGGAAGGGCGTCTGCCTGCCAAGCGACTCGCGAGCCGCCTCCGGCAATCCCGCAAGCATCGGCGTATCGAAGATGCCGGGCGCGATACCG
The DNA here is from genome assembly GCA_021781595.1 of bacterium. Taxonomy (GTDB): domain Bacteria; phylum Vulcanimicrobiota; class Vulcanimicrobiia; order Vulcanimicrobiales; family Vulcanimicrobiaceae; genus JAJYFL01. The sequence continues at coordinate 9,704 of JAJXWN010000006.1, forward strand.
ATCACCCGAATCTGATGCTGCGCAAACTCGCGAGCCAGGGGTAATACCAGCGCAACGACGCCGCCCTTCGAGGCCGCATAGGCGGCTTGGCCGATTTGACCGTCGTAGGCGGCGACCGATGCCGTGCAGACGATCACGCCGCGATCCTCTCCGGCGCCAACCTCACGTTCGAGCATCTCGGCAGCCGCTAAGCGGATGACGTTGAAGGTTCCGATCAGGTTTACCTCGACGACCCCAGCAAAGCGTTCCAGCGGCTGCGGACCTTCACGGCCGATAGCGCGTTCCGCCGTCGCGACACCCGCACAATTCACGAGGCCATGCAAGGCACCGAACTCGTCGCGCGCCATTCGCACGGCCGCTCGCACCTGAGCTTCGTCGGTCACGTCGGTGAGCGCGAAGCGAACGCGATCGCCGGCGAGCGCAGCGCCGCGCTCGCTGACGTCGCAGATCACTACGTTCGCACCGGCGCGTGCGAACTCCGCCACGCAGGCCGCGCCCAGACCCGAAGCGCCCCCCGTTACGATGAATGTCCGTCCGTTGAGTTCCACGTTCTTCTTCTCCAATCGTTGCGGTCAAAGCCGTTCGATGATGGCGGCATTTGCCATCCCGCCCCCTTCGCACATGACCTGTAAGCCGTAGCGGGCGTTACGCCGTTCCAGTTCGTTGAGCAGGATCGTAGCGAGGCGCGCGCCGGTCGCACCGAGCGGATGCCCCATCGCGATGGCTCCTCCGTTCGCGTTGGTCTTCGCAAGGTCGGCGCCAAGTTCGCGCTGCCATGCGAGAACCACGCTTGCGAAGGCTTCGTTTATCTCGATTGCGTCGATGCGGTCGAGGCTGAGTTCTGCACGTTCGAGTACCTTACGCGTCGCGGGAATCGGCGCGGTCAGCATGTACACCGGATCGTCTCCAACCACAGCGAACGAGACGAACCGCGCGCGAGGACGCAGTCCGTGACGCCGTGCGAACTCACGCTCGCAGACGAGAACCGCCGCCGCCCCGTCGCTGATCTGAGAGGAGTTCCCGGCGGTAACGACCCCATCGCTCTTGAAAGCCGGCTTCAACGAGGCCAGCTTCTCAAGACTCGTATCCTTGCGCACGCCCTCGTCGTCCTGAAACGCCTCGATGCTGCCGTCGTCCCCGCGGACGGGAACGCTCGCGATCTGCGAGACGAAGCGCCCCTCGCCGGCGGCGCAAGCGGCGCGCCGGTGGCTCTCGAGACTGTATGCATCGAGATCCTCGCGCGTCAGTCCCCAGCGTTGCGCCACCAACTCCGCACTCGTGCCCTGCTCGACGAGAGCGCCGCCGTAGCGGCGTTCCATCGCCGGGCCAAAGCGCTTCCCCGGCCCCTGCAGCCAGCTCGAACCCAGGGGCACGCGCGTCATGCTCTCCACCCCGCAGGCAATCGCGACGTCGTACGCACCGCTCGCGACGCCTTGCGCGGCAAATGCAATCGCCTGCTGGCTGGAGCCGCACTGCCGGTCGACCGTCGTTCCCGGCACGCTCTCCGGAAAGCCGGCCGCGAGGAGCGCATTGCGGGCGACATTGAGCGACTGTTCGCCGACCTGGCTCACGCAGCCGGCGATCACGTCCTCCACCGCTGCGGGATCGATCGCCGTGCGGGCGACGAGCGCCTGCAACACGTGCGCCAGCAAGTCGACCGCGTGCCAGTCCTTCAGTTTCCCACCGCGCCTTCCGGCAGGCGTGCGCACCGCGTCGACGATGACCGCCTCTCTCACGCGGGCCCCGCAATCTCGGCGACCGGCGCGAGGGGAATGCCATAGCGTTCTGCGAGGGCATCCCAATGTGCCGACGGATGCTCTGCAAAGCGCTCGCGCAGCCACGCGGCGTCCGTGCGATCGCTGCCCAATGCAGCGGCCAGGCGCTGCTGAAAGTGCGGCTCCAGCACCGCAAGCGCGATCCAACCATCGGCGCTCGCATAGAGCGCGTACGTCGAGAGAGCGCCGCCCAGCGGGCCGTCCCGGCTCGTGACGCCGTAACGCACGGCGTCGGCGCAGCGGCGCGCGCAATCAGCGATCGCGATCTCCTCAAAGGCCGCGCTGCCGGTGCGCTCGCGCGCGTAGAGCGCCGCGAGCACCGCTGTCACGGCGCTCTCGGCCGCAAGCATGTCGGCGTACACGCTCCTAGGCAGCGCCGGCGGCGCGACCAAACCGGCGCGCGCCTGATAGGTCAGATCGTGGCCGGCACGGTCGCCGTGCGGCGCGCGCTCGCCGACGATCGCGACGTGACACAACCTTGGGAAGCGCCCATGCAGCGTCTCCCAGTCGAGCCCCACGCGCTCGAGCGCACCCGGTCGCATCGTCGTCAGCAGCACGTCCGCAGCCGAGAGTTCCGCCTCAGCGCGCTCGCGACCGGCCAGCGACTTTAGGTCCAAGCGCACCACCTCTAGCCCCGCGCAGACTCGCTCGTACCATGCAGACGACGCAGTCTGCAACGGGTCGCCGCCGAGCGGTTCGATCTTCGTGACCGCCGCCCCCAACGAGCGCAGCCGCGACGCGGCCAGCGGTCCCGGCAGGTTGGTCGTAAGCGCCACGGTGCGAACGCCGGCGAGCAGGTCCGTCATCGCGGCACGCTCGCCGGCTCCAGCGGCATATCCAAGAGGCGGTCCGCCGCTTTGACTGCGGCGTCGACGGCCCGGCGGTACCGCGCGATCAGCAGCGCTTGTGTTAGCGTCGGTGGACCCTCGTATTGCGCGATCGTGTCCCGCAGATACGCGACCTGCTCCGACAGCTCGGCCGGCTTGCGGTAGCCGCTCGGCTCCGGATTGCGCAGCGTATCGAGCCGCGCGTCCACCGCTCGAGCGAGCCCCGCGAGGCGCGTGCGCTCCTTTGCCGGCGGATGCTCCGCTTCTCGCTTTACGATCTCCGCTCTGCGCGCGCCGAGCCGCACGATCGCCACTTCGGCGCGCTCTTGGATCGCATCCAACTCCAACAGGGCGCGTTGCTGCGCGCGCAGGCGATCGAGCGTTGCGGGATCGTTCGGTGCCATCCGAACGATCAGCGACGTAGAGGCCGTGCGCCCCTCCGTCGCGATCTGCACGGTATACCGTCCCGGCAGCACCTGGGGGCCGGTGATCTTCATCGGGTAGAAAACGTAATACGCGCGGGGATCCTGCACCGTCTTCCTTCCCGACGGAGGAAGCATCTGCAGGTTCCAGACCGTTCGGTTGATTCCGGCATGCGCGGCCGCCGCGAACTCGTCGACCAACTTCCCGCTAGCATCGAGGATGCGCACCTCTACCGCCGGCTTCGCTTTGGCGATCGGCGGGGGCGCGAACGCAAGATAGAACGAGATGGTCGCGCCGTAGGGTTTGTTTTGAGCGACGAAAGCGCCTCGCCCATGCTCGGTGTACAGAGTATCCGCATACCGCAATGCCGGCATCGGCGGAAACACGTACACGGAGTGCCGCAGGGCCGCTCCCAACTGCTCAACCGGTGTCAGATCGTCGAGGATGTAGAAGCCGCGGCCGTGCGTGCCGAGAATCAGATCGTTATCGCGCGGCTGCACCCGGAGATCGTAGACCGGAACGTGTGGCAAGCCCAGCCGCAGATCGGTCCAATGCGCGCCGCGATCGAGCGAAACGAAGGCCCCGCTCTCCGTGCCGGCATACAGGACGTTCGGGTTGCGCGGGTCCTCGCGCACGACGTGAACGTATGACCGCAGGCCGCGCGAGACGTTCGTCCACGTCTTGCCGTAGTCGAAGGTCGCGTAGGCGTACGGGCCGTAGTCGTTCGAACGGTGGCGGTCGATTGCTGCATACGCCGTGCCCGCCTGCGTCGGTGAAGCCGCAATCGACGAGATACGGCCGCCGGGCGGCAGGCCGTGCAGATTGCCGGTGACGTCGGTCCAACTCTTTCCCCCGTCACGCGTGATGTCGAGATGACCGGTATCGGTCCCGATCCATAAGGTGTTCGGGTCCTTTGCGTCCTGCGCGATCGAATAGATGGTGCAATAGGTCTCGGCATTGGTATCGTCGTAGGTGATCGGCCCACCGCTCGGACCGAGCTCCCCGGGTTTGCAGTGCGTGAGATCGGGGCTGATGACGTTCCACGAACTGCCGCGGTTCTTGGTTTCGAAGAGAACGTTCGCGCCAAAGTATACGACGTGTGAATCGAAGCGCGAGATGAGCAGCGGCGCACTCCAATTGAAGCGATACGCGTAGGTAGCGGCGTCCCCCCCAAAACCGACGATCGGCTGCGGCGAGATGTAGCGTCGCTGCCCCGTCCGCATGTTCAGGCGTACGAGATCCCCGAAATGCGTGTCTTCGTAAACCGTGTTGGGGTCGTTCGGATCGGCCATGGCGTACTGACCGTCGCCCCAATCGGAGATGTCGAGCCAATCGCCGTTTCCGACGCCGTCCTCGAGGCTCAACTTCGTGTTCGGCCCCCACCAGACTTCATGGTCCTGCATGCCGCCCATGACATGATACGGCACCGCCATGTCGTAGCCGACGCGATAGACTTGATCGAACGGCACGACGTCGTCGTAACTCCACGTCTTGCCGCCGTCGACCGAAAAATGGAATCCCATATCGCTGCCGTCGAGTAGTCGCTGCGGATTGCGCGGATCGATCCATAGGTCGTGGTTGTCGCCGCCGCCCCCGATATCGCGAAACGTTTTCCCGCCGTTGGCCGAAACCATGAGCGCGCCCGCGACGGCGTACACTCGGTCCGCATTCCTCGGATCGCATCGCACCTGTGAAAAATAGAACGGCCGGAAATTGATGCCGTAGCTCGCGTTTTGCAGTGTCCACTTTCGTCCGCCGTCGGTCGTTCGATAAAGCATCCCACGCTTCACCGGTACGAAGGCATAGACGACCTGTGGGTCGCCGGCGCAGACGCTGACGCCGACGCGATTGATCGGGCCGGCAGGCAGGCCATCGCGCACGCGCGGATCGGTCAGGCGCCTCCACGTCCGGCCGGCATCGGCCGAGCGGTAGAGCCCGCTGCCCGGGCCGCCGCTCCGCATCGTCCACGGCTTGCGGAGGTAATCGAACGTCCCCGCATAGACGACGTTCCCGTTTTTCGGGTTGAACGCGACATCACTTCCGCCGGTGGTATCGTTCACATACAGCACGCGAACCCAGTGCGCTCCGCCGTCGGTGCTGCGGTAGATTCCCCGCTCGGCGCTCGGCGCGAACTCGGTGCCCATCACGGCAGCGAGCAGGACGCGGTCGTCCTGCGGGTCGATCGCGATCTTGGCGATCGACCCCGAGGCGCGTAGCCCTAGATAATGCCAGGTCTTGCCACCGTTGCGCGTCTTCCAAATACCGTCCCCGGCATCGGCCGTGTTGCGCGGGAAACCCTCACCCGTACCGGCGTAGACGACCTGCGGGTTTCGCGGATCTATTGCGACCGCGCCGACCGCAGTCGAAGTGCCCGCCGCAAAGACGGATGCGAACGAAAGCCCACCGTTCTCCGACTTCCAGAGCCCGCCGGAAGAGTGGCCGAGATAGATGAGGTTCGGATCGCCGGGCACCCCGGCAACCGCATCGATGCGCCCGCCCATCACGGCCGGACCGATCCAGCGGTAGCGCAGGTCCCCGAAGATCGGCGCTGCGACGCGCGCCGTCTCGCCGGCTCCCGCAGCCACGGGTATTAAAATCACCGTACAAGCGAATAGAAGCACCGCCGCCAGGCGACGCACGGGAGATTCAAACACGATCGGCAACCTCGTCGTCAGAGCGGACCGGCTATCCAGCGCTCCGCCCAGCGTCCTATTTCGTTCAATGCCGGCCCGAGTTCCACGCCGCGCTGCGTCAGGCCGTAGGTAACGCGTACCGGCGATCCGTGATGTACCTCGCGCCGCACGATCTCCGCCGCCACCAGCTCGCGAAGACGCTCCGTTAGCAGGCGGTCGGAGAGGCCGGGTATCGCGCACAGCAATTCGTTGAAACGCAACGGCCCGTCGAGCAGCCGCTGGACGATCGCCCCCGTCCAGCGCCGCCCGATCATCTCGACTGCACGATGAAACCGCGGGCAGAGAGGCGCTCGCTCTTCGGAGACGGCGTTACCTTTGGCGGGCTGACCAGTTGACATCAAGAGGCTCGGTTCGTATACTTCTCAGCATAAGGCTACCATAAGTAAGTTACTTGCGCAACGTCTGGGAGGATAGGAACACTGTGGATACGGGACTCTTACTAGCGCGACTGATCATCGGGCTCGCGCTCGCGGCACATGGATCGCAAAAGCTCTTCGGCTGGTTCGGAGGGTATGGCATCAAAGGGACCGGCGGCTGGATGGAGAGCCTCGGGTACAAGCCGGGCGCGGCGTTCGCGTTGGCGGCGGGTCTGGGCGAGCTCGGCGGCGGGCTGCTGATGGCCCTCGGTTTGCTTGGAGCCATCGGGCCCGCGCTCATCGTGATGGTCATGCTGGTCGCCATCTTCAGCGTCCACGCCAAGAACGGCTTCTGGGCTTCGAACAACGGCTGGGAACTCAACGCCATGATCGTGGCTGGCGCCATCGCGCTCGCTTTTTCCGGGCCGGGCGCATATTCGCTGGACTCGGCACTGGGCATAGTGCTCTTTACGGCCGCGAAAAGCATTTGGCTCGTACTCGCTGCCGCGGTGATTCTCGCGATCCTCAACCTGCTCGTTCGACGCCCCGCACCGGCGGCGCCCCCTGCGTCATAACCGGCGGCCGCCATTCGCAGGGAGCGCGGTCCCGACGGTGTACCTCATGACATGCCCGCCGCGCCCGCCGCCCTGCTGCCAGCCTCCCGTTTCTCCGACATAACGGTCGACGAGCCCGATCTTGCAGCGTTGCTCGAAGCCTATGCGAACCTTCAAACGAGCTGCGCGCGCGCTGCGACGCTCGCGGACTGGCTTGCGCTCTTCAGCGCATGGGATGCGCTGAGGCGGCGCTTTTCGACCTGGTCGGCCTTCACCGAGCTCCGGTTCCGGCAAGACACGCGGAACGCCGCCTATAAGGCGGCCGTAGATCGCAGCAACGAGATGCAGCCGAAAATTACGGGGCTGGATGCTGAAATCAAGCGCGCGTTTCTCGCAAGCGCGTTGCGCAAGGATATGGAGCGGGAGCTGGGCGACTATGTCTTCGCTCGCTGGGAGACCGACGTTACGGCCTACGATCCGTCGATCGAAGCCCTGGTGGTCCGCGAATCGAATTTGGTCGACGAGTACACGGCGCTCCTGGCACAGGCGAACTTCGAATTTCAAAACGAGCGCCTCAACCTTTCGGCCCTCGGTAAGTTCGGCGAGCATCCCGATCGCAGCGTGCGCCGCGCCGCGGCACAAGTCAAGTGGGATTTCTACGGGCAGCAGCGTCCGCGTCTGGATGCCCTTTACGACCGGCTTGTCGGCGTCCGGCACGCCATGGCGCAACAGCTCGGCTTCGCGACGTTCGTGGAACTCGGATACCGGCGCCTCACGCGCACCGATTACGGCCCCGCCGACATCCAACGGTACCGCAACGAGATCGTTAGCGAGATCGTGCCACTCGCCGAACGGATCCACCGCGCCCAGGCCCGCGAACTCGGCATCGACGAGGTCATGCTTTGGGACGAGCAGATCTACGATCGCGCCGGCTCGCCCAAGCCGCCGGACGACTTCGATCGCATGCTGATGGCGGCGCGCAACGCATTCGCAGCAATGCATCCCGAACTCGGCAGATTCGCAACCTTCATGACCGATGGAAACATGCTCGACCTTCAGCTACGTGACGGAAAGGCCGGCGGGGGTTTCTGTACGTCGTTCCCAACGTACGGGCTTCCCTACGTCTTCGCGAACTTCAACGGCAGCACCCACGACGTAAATGTCCTGCTCCACGAGATGGGTCATGCATTCCAATGTTATTCGAGCCGCACGATGCCTGTCTCCGACTATCTCTGGCCAACCGCCGAAGCCTGCGAGATTCACTCCATGTCGATGGAGTTTCTCGCATGGCCGCAACTGGGGCATTTCTTCGGCAGTGACGCGCAGGGGTATCGCCTGCAGCATCTCTCCTCCTCGATCGCGTTCCTGCCCTACGGCGCGGCCGTAGACCACTTCCAGCACCTCGTCTACGAACGTCCCAATGCCACGCCGGGCGAACGTCACGGCTTCTGGAAGCAAGTCGAGGCTCTGTATCTTCCGTGGCGACGCTACGGCGACATCGAGCACCTGCGCCACGGTGGCTACTGGCAACAGCAGCAGCACATCTACTCGCTGCCGTTCTACTACATCGACTATACGCTCGCGCTCGCCACCGCGCTGCAGCTCTGGGTGAAGTCGCTCGACGATTACGGCGCCGCGCTCGGGGCCTACACGTCCCTCTGCAAGCGCGGCGGCGAGGCCCCGTTTCAAACGCTCGTACGCTCCGCCGGCCTAAAGTCGCCATTCGAACCCGGCGTGCTGCACGCGGTCGCGGAGCGCGCCGGGGAAGTTCTCGGACTCTAAGGCGTTCGTATATAGGCCGGCTGCGCAGGCGTGAGGCTGGGCGGTACAAAGATCGGAATCGGGGTGCGCCGCGGAATTGGCTCACCGGTGAAGATTGGCCGAGGCGTGGGCACGGGGGCCGGGGTAAAGACCACACTGGGGGGCGCCTCATGCACGGCGGGATTGAACGGGGTTGGGAGCACCACCAGCGCTCCGGAGTGCGGCCGGACCTCTAGGACCCGCGTCGCGGGATCGTACGAGACCACTTCGCCCAGATCCCGAAGGATCGGTGCCACCGCAACGTAGAGGTTCGCCAACTCGCTTGGCTGAGGCCGGCGGAAGATCCGGATCTGCGCGAAGCGGTCTCCGCGCGAAACGATCATCGTGCCCCCGACGTACTCGATGCGGTCGGCTACTACAGTCAAGACGGGGTCGATCGTCGCCATAACCCTACCGTGCGCCAGGTATGCGCGGTTGTACGACGGCACGATGGCGCCGTCGACGACGAGCGTCACCGGGGGTCTAGCCGCAAGTGGGAAAATCACCGTTCCACAGCGATATATCGCATCGGATGAAACGACTCGTCTTGGCGTTCAGGGAGGCCAGCCTGCGCTTCTCGCGTGACGGCTGTGCGTTCCACGCGCAGGCTGTGGCATTCAACGCCCTCTTCACGCTCTTTCCGCTTCTGGTCCTGATAATCGGCGCCGGATCGTTCTTCTTCCCGAACAGCCAGCAGCGGGTTCTCGGCTTCTTTCACACTTTCGCTCCCGCGCTGCAAGGCTTCGTCGCCGCAAACCTGCAGTCGTACATTTACGGCCGCGGCATATCGAGCATCGTGGCACTGTTCTTTATTATTTGGTCGGGGAAGAATCTCCTGATGGGCCTTGCCTTCGCCTTGGACCGGGCGCTTGGCGTACCCAAAGGCCGCCCGCTGGTGCACGACATCGCTCTCGCGATCGTCATGCTCCCGCTGATCGGCGTCCTGCTCTTGGTCGCGATCGCTCTGCCGGTTCTGCTCGCACTGGTCATCACCTACGCGAATCTCCCCGACAGGCAGCACGTGACCCAGTTTGGCGGATACGCCATTTCGATGGCTTTGGTTTTCATCGTCATCATCGTGCTGTATACGTTTCTGCCCAACCGCCGCGTTCGATGGACGTTCGCACTTCCCGGAGCGATCTTTGCGGCTATCCTGTGGCCGGTCGTTCAGTTCGCCTTCGCTCAATACACGACTCACGTCAATTTTACGCGCGTCTACGGCGCACTCTCCGCCCCGCTCGTTCTGCTCCTCTGGTTTTACCTTATGGGATCGATCTTTCTCTTCGGTGCTGAACTCTGCGTCGGCTGGGCGCACCTGCGGGGAACGCTGCAAGTCGAGGATCTGATCGACCAGATCGAGATGCCGCCCGTCAGCGCCACAACGGCGACTCCTCCTTGAAGCCGGCTCTCGTCTTTCTCCACGGGTCCGGATTCACGGGGAATGCGTTCCGCGCGCAGGTTGACGCCTTCTCCGGTTCCCACGCGCCCAATCTGCCGGGACACTGCGTCCCGGGGTCGTGCGCGAGCGTTGCGGAATTCGCGGCGTTCGTCGAAGCATACGTTCGCGAGTGGCGACTACCACGGGTGGTGCTGGCCGGCAGTTCGCTCGGTGGGGCAATCGCACTCGAGTGCGCGTTACGCGACATCCCGGGGCTGGCGGGGATCGTGCTCCTCGGCTCGGGCGCTCGCCTGCGTGTGGCGCCGGCCTTCTTGGATGGGCTCCGGGACGATTTCGAGGCCACGGCAAGAACGATCGCGAGTTATCTCTACGCCGAGCCGACTCCCGAGCGCGTCGAGGATGCCGTCGCAAGTATGAGGCTCGTCGGACAGGAGCAGACGCTGCGCGATTTCATCGCCTGCAACGCGTTCGACGCGGTCGACCGCCTGGCCGGCGTACGCCTGCCGCTACTGACTATTACGGGAGCCGCCGACCGCATGACGCCGCCAAAGTTCGCGCAGCTGCTCGCCGACCGGGTTGAAGGCGGACAAGCGCGAATCGTGCCCGAAGCCGGACATCTCGTGATGATCGAGCGGCCGGAGCCAACGAACGAACTGATTCGCGACTTCGTTCACGCATTATGAGAACGCGCAGCCGGTTAAGAGAAAGGGGTCTCGTGCGTCCTATCGTCGGTTTTCTCACCTTGTGCATGGGTATTGCCCTGGTGGGCGCGGCCGCCCCGAGCCCGGCGCCAGAGGCCAACCTACCGACCGTGGTAGTCTACCCGTTCGGCACGTCGGGAGAGTTGAAGCCGGCCGCCGGACTTCAAGCCGAGCAGATATTCGTAAGCACGATGCGCTCGGCCGGCGGAATGAACGTCATCGCCGGCGGCGCCGGCGTCAAGCGCATCGACTATCCGCGCGATGCTGCTAATTACCATGCGGATTATTACGTGAGCGGGTATATGACCTCGCTCGGCGACTCGGTGGCCTTGGTCGAACAACTCGTGAGCGTATCCACCGGGATCATCGTCTTTGCCAAGACGGCGGAGATCGGCTCTTTCCAGGACGCGACGGCTCAGGCCCTCTCCATGCACGATGCTGTCTTAGCGCAGGAAGCCGCCTACAACGCGCAGATCGCGCAAGCCGCGACACCGAGCACGACACCTTCGCCGAAGCCTATCGATCGGGCGAATCTCGGCAATCTCTTCCGGCACCATTCCAAAGCGACGCCCCGGCCGGCCCTCGCGCCCAGCTCGAAGCCGACGCGCGGCATCTACGTCGTGCGTATCGACGGCGATCTTTCCGGGGGCGAGATTACCGAAGGCACGCAGGCGCTACTCCGGGCTTTGAATGACCGGTTCGCCGCTCATTTGTCGAGCGCTCCTCACGCCAACCTCGCCGCGGAGGCCAACTCCATCTGCAGCTCGCATCGCGACAACACCATCGCGAGCGGCCGCCTGACGGTTGGGTCGCAGCGCCACGGGCTCTTTACGCGAACGGAGTACGCGTTTGCGCTCCAGATCTACACGTGCTTCGGAGCGGTGCTCGCAACCGAGAACGGTCGGGCCGGTTCGATCGATGCTGCCGTCGCAGCAGCCGCACGCCGGTACGCGCACGCCCACCCACGAAATTTCTAGCGGGATCTCCAGCAACCATCTACTCCTCGAAGAGACCGGGCGGCACGTCCACCGTCACGCGCCTTGCGACGATATCGATCTCCCGGATGAACTCCTTGATCATCGGCACGAGGTGCCCGTCGACCAGGAGCATGTCCGAAATCGGATAATGCTCGATGCCGGTTACCACTCCCAGGCATGCGCCCCCCTGCTCGTAGACCGAACATCCTATCAGATCGCGATCGAGATATTCGCCATCAGCTAGTTGGATGAGTTCGCGCCGAGCGAAGAACGTGGCTCCTACGTAGGCGACCGCGGTACTCACGCCGGTTACGCCGTCCAAGCGGACCAGCAGACGCCCCTTGTGCTCGCGCACGCCGGCGACACGAACCTCATGCGATGCGCCGCCGATCTCACACCGCAACGCCGCGCCCACCGAAAAAACGATGCGACCCGCGCTCGTCGGATCGCACTTTAGCTCGCCCTGGAGACCGAAGACTCCAGCTATGCGGCCGACCGGAACCTCACGGTTCGGTGTCGTCGCCACCGGCCTCGACATCTCCGGCCTCGCCGTTCTCGCCATCTTGCGTATCGTAGATGTCAACCGCGATCTTGCCTTCGGCCGTCGCGCGCACGACCGTCCGCAACGCTTGAGCCACGCGGCCGCCGCGCCCGATCACCTTCCCCAAGTCGTCCGGGTCGACGACGAGCTCGAGGACGGGCTGCTCCTCGTCATCGCCGGGGAAGTATTCAACGGTGACGGCGTCGGGCTTCGAGACAAGCCTCTTTGCCAGGAACTCGAGCAGCGTCCCGGCACGTTCCCGCGACGCCGCTGAATCCGCGGTTTCCCGGCGCGGGCCGCGCTCGCGCCGGCCCTTCGCTACGAACGGCCGGCTTCCGCTCCCGGGGCGATCCGTTCCCGTTCGCCGCCGCGGCGGGCCGTCGTCCTCAGGTTCGATGTCGTCGATGATCGTTTCGCTCGTCGCGATTTTGCGCGCGCCGAGCGTCGAGCGGCGCTCGACTTCAACGTTTTCGTCGCCGAAAAGGCCGAACTCGTCATCGAAGGCGCTCATTACTTGGCGCTCACTTCGGACTTGCGTTTACGCGTGCTCGCCGGAACCGGGCCTCGTTCGACGATGCCCTTCTCCGCAAATAACCGGCGCACCGTATCCGAAGGCTGCGCGCCTTTAGAGAGCCACGCCTTTGCCTTCTCCTCGTTGACGACGATCGTGCGAGGTTCGGTTCTCGGGTTATAGTGGCCCAGAATCTCGATGAACCGCCCATCGCGCGGCGAGCGCGCGTCGGCAACGACGAAACGATACGTCGGTTGTTTTTTGGCGCCCATGCGCCGCAGTCTGATCTTTACCATGATTTCCCCAAAATGCTTGTGAATCTAGTTACGAAAACATCCCCGCCGGTAGACGCGGACGCTTCTTGCTGCCGAGCCCCATCTGCTTCATCATCTGCCGCGATTGCTCGAACTGCTTGACCAGCCGGTTGACGTCGGCTACGTGCGTTCCGCTACCCGTAGCGATGCGTTTGCGTCGCGATCCGTTCAAGAGATTCGGATTGCGGCGTTCGCGTAGCGTCATCGAACATATGATGGCTTCGACCCGGGCGAGATCCTTTTCCGGGAGTTCGAAGTCTTTCGGCAGGGCGCGCGAAACGCCCGGGATCATCTTCAACAGATCCTTCATCGAGCCCATTTTCTTGACCTGACGAAGCTGCTCAAGAAAGTCGTCGAGCGTAAACTGTTGCTTGAGGAATCTCTGCTCAAGTGTCTTTGCCTGCTCGGCGCTGTACACGTTCTGCGTCTTTTCGATGAGCGTCAGTACGTCGCCCATCCCGAGGATGCGCGAAGCCAAGCGATCCGGATAAAACGGCTCGATCGCGGAGATCTTCTCCCCTACCCCGATGAATTTGATCGGAGCGCCGGTCACGTGATAGATAGAAAGTGCCGCCCCGCCGCGCGAGTCTCCGTCCATCTTCGTGAGAATAACTCCGGTAATGCCGAGCCGGTCGTGGAAGCCCTTGGCAACGTTTGCGGCCTCCTGACCGGTCATCGCGTCGGCTACGAGCAGAATCTCCTTCGGCTCGACCGCAGCCCGCATCCGCTCGAGCTCGGTCATCAGCGCGTCGTCGATCTGCAGACGCCCGGCCGTATCGATGATGACGGTCGAGAGGCCCAGCCGCTTGGCTTCCGCGACGCCGTCGCGCGCGACCCGGACCGCGTCCCCTTGCCCTTGCTCGTAGACCGGCAAATCCATCTGCCGGCCCAGGATCTGCAACTGTGCTATCGCCGCCGGGCGATAGACGTCGGCGGCGACCAAGAGCGCGCGCCTGCCCTGCTCCTTCAATCGCAGCGCCAACTTGCCGGCGTGCGTGGTCTTGCCCGCCCCTTGAAGACCGACGAGCATGATAACCGACGGCGGCGCGTCGGAAAACTGCAGCCGCGCCTGCGCGCCACCCAGCAGATCGACGAGCTCGTCGTGAACAATCTTTACGATCGTCTGTGCCGGCGAAAGCGACTCCAGCACGTTGGCGCCGATCGCCTTCTCCCTGATCCGGTTCGCGAACTCTTTGGCGGCGGAAAGCGAGACGTCCGCCTCGAGCAACGCCATGCGCACCTCGCGCATGACGTCGCCGACCTCGGACTCGCTCAAACGACCGCGCCCGGTCAGGCGCGAAAATATCGCACCGAGCCGGTCGGAGAGTGCTTCAAACACGAAAACCGCGCCCTGCCCGCACGACTATTCCTTCGCGTTTGCTTCGTCGATGCGCGCGACGGCGTCACCGACGGTCTTGATCTTTTCGGCCTCTTCGTCTGGAATGTCGATATTGAACTCGGTCTCGAACGCCATCACGAGCTCGACCTGGTCGAGCGAATCGGCGCCCAAGTCGTCGGTGATCGAAGCTTCCGGCGTTACCTCGGATTCATCGACGCCGAGCTGCTCGACGATGATCTTCTTTACTTTATCGAACGTGGTGGGCATACGTCTCCTATTCTAAACATGTGACGCGGAAGGTGTTTACATTACGACGCCGCCGTCGACTACGATTGTCTGACCCGTTACGTAGCCGGCGGCATCCGAGCACAAAAAACTAACTACCCCGCTGACGTCTTCCGGCTGGCCCGGACGCCCAAGTGCCGTTTGCTTGACGACGTACTCGCGCATCGCGGCAGGCATCTTCTCCGTCATCGCCGTCTCGATGATGCCGGGTGCGACGGCGTTGACTCTTATGTTCCTCGACCCTAATTCCTTCGCAAGCGACTTGAGAAGGCCGAAAAGCCCGGCTTTAGAGGCCGCATACGCCGCTTGACCCGCGTTCCCCGTAATTCCGACGATACTGCTGACGAGGACGATCGATCCGCCGCGCTGGCGCATCATGGGTTTGGCGACGGCTCCGCAGAGATAGAACGCAGATTTTAAATTTACCGAAAGCATCTGCTCGAGTATCTCTGGTTTCATACGCAACAGGAGCGCGTCGACGGACTGCCCCGCATTCGCGATTGCAAAATGGATCCCGCCGAGCTTCTCCACGGTCTCATCCACCGCCCCCTCCATGGCCGCGCGGTCGGCCACGTCGGCTACGACCACGAGCGTACGGGCACCGGAACGGACCGCCCCGCACGCTAGTGCAGTCTCCGCGAGCGCAGCAGCATCCCGGCCGATCAAGGCGACGTCGGCCCCCTTCCCGCAGAGATCGACCGCAACGGCCCGGCCAATACCCCGGCTCGCACCGGTGACGAGAGCGACCCTTCCGTCGAAGGTCATGCGCCGCTGCCGGCCTTCTCGGACGGGCTCGCCGCCCACCGCGGCGAGGCGAGCATCGCCCGGAGCCGATCGACGCCTGCGAGATCCGAGACGTTCACGACCTCGGGGGCGCCTCCGAGGCGTTTCATCAGCGGTCCGAGCACCGGCGTCGCACCGAACTCCACGACGACGTCGAGATCGTATTCAAGTAGCCGCATAGCCGTATCGTGCCACCGAACCTCCTGCGTGATAGAACGGATCAGATTGCGCCGGATCGTCGGTACGTCGCGATATGCCCGCGCGTCGACGTTCGAGACGACGTCGATGCGTGGAACCGCGAACTCGCCGGCCGCTACGGCGCCGGCGAATCTCTCCACGGCCGGCTGCATCAGCGCGCTGTGCCACGCCCCCGAGACGTTCAAGGGGACGATCCGCTTCGCTCCCGCCGCGAGCATCGTTTCTCCGACGGCTTGGAGGGCTGCACGATCGCCGCTGAGCACGATTTGGGTCGGAGAGTTGTAATTCGCCAACTGAACGCGCTGTGCGCTTTGCGCGTTGCGCCGCTCGACGATTTCGCGAATCTGTGCAGCCTGCAGCCCAAGCACCGCCGACATCCCGCCCGGCGCGAGCTCCGCGGCATACTGCATCGCTTTGCCGCGTTCGTCCACCATCGCAAGCGCATCGTCGAAGCGAACGGCACCCGAGACGGTGAGACTGCAGAACTCGCCAAATGAATGCCCAGCGCTCACGACCGGCTGCAAGATATCGCCGACCGCGTAGTAGTATGCCAAGTTCGTCGTAAAGATCGCCGGCTGGCTGTACTGCGTCTCGCGCAAGCGCTCTTCCGGACCGCCCTCCTGCAAAGCGAGTAGATCGTACCCCAACAGCTCGCTCGCACGCTCGAACAGCTCCGCGGCGGCAGCCGAATTGCGCGCGACGTCGGCACCCATGCCCACCAGCTGCGAGCCTTGGCCTGGGAAGATCGCGGCAACGCGAACGCTCACGCCACCCATCTCCAGGTGACCGCGCCCCACGAGAGCCCGCCGCCGAAGCCCACGAAGACGATGACGTTGCCGGGCTGGATCTTTCCGCTCGCGAGGGCCTCCGAGAGCGCTATCGGTATCGATGCGGCCGACGTGTTGCCGTATTCGTGTATGTTCACGATGACCTTGTCGTTCGACATTCCCAGATACTTGGCCGCCGAATCGATGATGCGCTTGTTGGCTTGGTGCGGAATGAGCCAATCGACGTCCGCGTGGGTCAGATTCGCCTTGCGCAACGCGCTGTCCGTCACGGCAATCATCTTGGTCACCGCGAACTTGAAAACTTCACGGCCTTCCATATAGATGTACTGCTCGCCGGCATCCCAGGCGGATGGTGTAAGCGGTTTCCGCGATCCGCCGGCCGGCACCCGCAAGATCTCCGGTCTGCTGCCATCCGAACCCAATTCGCTGGAAAGAAACGAATCGGCGGCCGATGCTTCCAAAATCACCGCGCCGGCTCCGTCGCCGAAGAGGATCGCGGTTCCGCGGTCGTTTCTGTTTACCAACTTGCTCAGCGTCTCGGCCCCGATGAGCATCACGCGCCGGAAGATACCCGATCGCACCAAACTCGAGGCCACCGTCAGCCCGTAGATGAAGCCGCTGCACGCGATCTCGATATCGAAGGCGGCCGTGTCTTTGGCGCCTAATTTCGACGCGACGATGCAGGCGGTAGCCGGAAAGACGTAGTCGGGCGTCACCGTCGCGACGATATAGCAGTCGATATCGGATGGTTTCAGCGACGCGTTTGCAAGAGCTCTGCGCGCGGCTGCCAATGCGAGGTCGCTGGTCGCCTCATCCGCCGACGAAACGTGACGGCGCTTCATCCCGGTCCGTGAGGTGATCCACTGGTCGCTGGTATCTAGGACCTTCTCGAGATCCTCGTTCGTGAGGATCGCGGCCGGCGCGTAGTGCCCGGCGGCAACGATTCGTACTCCGGTTTGAGCCACCAATCTAGCCGTGCTGGTGCCCGGCGCGATCGTCCTTTATCTCGATGACTTGACGCCCATCGTACGAACCGCAGTGCCCGCAAGCAAAATGCGGCCGCTTGGATTCATGGCACTGCGGGCATTCGACCGTCGTCACCGCGCCGAGTTTCCAGTTGGCAGCGCGACGGCTGCGAGTCTTACTGCGCGGGGTCTTCCACTTTAAGTTCGCCACGTTCGTCTCCGTTTTCGGGCACGCAAGCACACGCGCCTTGGTTTTTGTTCTCGCCACAGACCTGGCACAAGCCTTTGCAGTTCGGCGTGCAAAGCAACCCGAACGGCACCGCGCTGCAAACCAGTTGCGCCGCCAGATCCGCGACGTCCAAGCGGCTGCCCGCCAAGACGTTGCTTTCACCGAACGGGTCGCGCCGCGCGCTCTCCGCCGGGTCCAGCCGTTCCATAACGTCGAGATGCAGCCCGCGCACCACGCCGCCCAAGCACCGGTCGCACTCGCCGCGGTACTCCACGTCGATCGTGCCGCCGATCTCCAACAGACCGTCGGCCGCCCGCAGCTCGAGCCGCACCGCCGCCGGTTCGGGAAACGCCAGCCCTTCGAACGGTTCGAGTACGATACGCCGGTCAACCAGCAGATGCCGGTGACCTCCGCCGACCAATCCGCCGACGTCGATCTTGTCTTCAGAAGCCATAACATAGACGAAGGTCCCCACGGCGGGAGGACCCCCAAAAACTCGCACTATTGTAGCCCCCAAAAGCGCGCCTTGTCAAACGGCTCTGTCGACGGGATAGGGGGCTACGATGAACAGCATAGCACCGAGCGGCCCAACCGCCCAAACGCTCGAGAGCAGGGGGGTGGCCTACGCCCATGAGATTGCCGCTGCAGCCAGGCGGCATGGCCTCGACCCGCGCCTGCTGGCGGCCGTCGCCGCCCAAGAGACGGGCGGCCCCGGAAGCAATGCCGGCCGCAATATCGTCGGGGACGGCGGACACGGCCACGGCCTCTTCCAGATCGACGACCGCTGGCACGCCTTTGGGCGCTCGGCTGCCGCAATGCAACCCGCGCGCAACGCAGAGTACGCCGCCGGCCTGATCTCGGGGCTGCTCCACCGCTACGGCGGGAACCTCCGAGAAGCGCTCTCCGCCTACAACTCCGGCTGCCCTGAATCCGAAGGAACGGTCACGCGTTGGGCCGACGGGCAAAGCCTAGGTTATGCGGATTCCGTCCTACGGCACTACGAGGACCTCGCAGGGGCGGCCGGACCCAGTCCAAGCCTCCCGGCCGAACTCGACGCAGAGCGCGCGGCCGACTGCGAACGCGTTAACGCGCTCGGATCCTTTGCCGCTGGGCAAGCCGGCTTTCTGCCCGCGGCGGTCTCGACCCGGACCTATTCGTACCGCGAACTCGCCGGCCTGGACGACGACGGCGCAAGCCGGCGCGGCGGGCTTGCCGGCGGCAACGCTGCGCGTGAATGAGCTGCGCACTTTCAGGAGGAGAGAATCATGGGTTTCAACCTTGGCAACGCACTGGCCGGAGCCGTGACGGGCTTCATGGAGACGGGTAACCCTTGGGTCGGCGCAGCGATGGGCGCCGCCGGTGCCTTCGGCGGCAGCACCAATCTCGGGAACATCGCGGGCGGCCTCGGAAACGGCGCCATGGGCATGCTCAACGCGCAGAGCGAGGGCTTCCAGGTTGCCATGTACGGCGAGCAACTGCGCCACCAGGAGCATATGCAATTCAACTCGCAGGCCTTTAACGAAATGATCGACGAGAAATCCGAAAACATGCGGGAAGCCAATACGCTGCGGGACGTTCAGATGTCCCAGTTCCGCGCGGACAACCAAATCGTCAAGAAGTTCGTCCAGATGATCGGCGAGTAGCGGTGCGCGTACGCCCGCTGACGGCGCAGGCCGCACTGCGTGCCGCTTCACCCCCCGCGCCGGGCTCGCCGGCGCCCTCCGGCGCGGCGAACAGCGACGACGCTACGCAGGACGACGTCGCGCTCGTCTTGCAGAACGTCCTGGACCGCGAGCAGGCTATGGCGACCGAGCAGCAGCTGCGTCTTCAGGTCCAGCGCGCTACCTTCGACGAAGCCGCTGCGGAGCGCGCCGAACTCGAGCGCGAATGTAACCTCCTGCAGTCGATGTTCCAGCAGCAGGCCAAAGACGAAGACGAAGTGGTCAAGAAATGGATCGCCCTAATTTAGGAGGGGCTGCGTGCGACATGTGGTACAATCACTCGTCGTGCGGGCCATTAGCTCAGTTGGTTAGAGCGCATGCTTGATAAGCATGAGGTCCCTGGTTCGACCCCAGGATGGCCCACCATATGCAACCTTCAAGCGGGTAGGCCCGGGAAGTTCAGACTCTCCGGGCTCGCCCAGCATTTTCCGGTCCACGAGGGAACGTAGCCCCTTAGGGGCTGTTGTAGATCGAACGCCGCAGGGCGGGCAGATGTGGATTCTTCCACGCGGCGCCGCTCGCGAACGTGATGCGCAGCGGCACGCATCTCGCGAAGGCCGTCCGTAGCGGAAAGACGTTGGGGCTGAGACCAAACTTGTGCTTGATCTGAACGCCCGGCGAGAACGTTCCCACATCGCGAACCTCGGCAACCAGCCGGCCGCGCGCTACCAGCCCGAACTCGATCTCTTTCATCGTCGTGGCCGTTTCATTGACGTAGTCTATGCCAAGCGTGGGATTGCCTCCGAGCGCATCTTGATGATAACGATAACCGTACACGTCGGACCAAAAATAGGGGCCCGGCGGGTAATAGCCCGGGATGTAGCCGGGCAACATAAAATGACCTCGGTCGGCGTCGCATGCGAGCACTTTGACCGGATG
>JAJXWN010000132.1 GCA_021781595.1 bacterium
CCACATCACCACCGTATAGCCCATGCTGTGCACGACGTGCAACACGAGCCAATCGCGCGCACCGAACGGCGGGCGCATCAAGTGCGTGTGAATGCCTGCGGCCGCATAGATGGCATCGGCAGTACGTTGCAGCGAACGGCGGATCTCGACACGCGTCATCATGATGAGGTGGTGATGGCCCCACGTGTGATTGCCGATCGCATCGCCGTCCCGAACTTCACGGCGTACCTCCCAGGGGTATGCGGCCACGGCGCGGCCCACCACGAAAAACGTCGCATGTACGTGCTCGCGTTCGAGCACGTCGAGAATCCGATCGGTGTACGGGGGGTTCGGCCCGTCGTCGTAGGTCAGGGCCACGACCTTTTGGTTTGGCGGGCCATGGACGAAGGTGCGCCCCCAAATTTGGCTCGTGGGCTGCTCGAACAACTCGTAGCCTCCGGCGATCGCGAGCGCCAGGATGACGACCCCAACCACGGTACGCAAGAGCAGCCGCGGCAGCCGGCGATGACTCAATGGCTCGCCTCAACCAGCGCGCGAGCCTGCTGGACTTTCCGGCGAAACGACGGCGGACCAAAGCTGCGGAACGCAGCAACGATCTTTTCGTAGCGCGGGTCGGCGAGCGTGGTGCTCTGAAGTTTGAGCAGATTCGGCACGGGATGATTCTTACTCAGGGTGATCTGGTACTGCCGTCCCGCATTTACCGCCCACCAATGCGGATCAGTGAAGGTCACCGTTCGCGAGCCCATCTGCTTCTGTACGACCTGTTTGACGTAGACCGTGTAGTGGACGCTCGTATTGCCGCGTGGCGGTCTGTTCGTAATCTTCCAGATGCCGTCTTGCACGAGCCGGCCAAAGAAAAACGAGACGGTGTAGACTTTGTCGGGCGGCGCCGTGATGGTGACCACCTTACCGCTGTAACCGGTAATCCGGTACTGCGAAGTCGAGATGCCGTTGACATCCTGCATCTGCCAGCGCTCTTCGTAGATCGGCGGTTTGTCGTACCGTACCGTCAAGCCGAGATAGATGGCGCTAGGTGCGTTGACGATCCGCGCGACGCGACCGCTCCGGGCGAGCTCGAACCCATGAAGGTGAAAGAGCACCGCGACGATGCCGACGACGATGAAGGCGGCGACGAGAAACGCAAACGGGCTACGGCGCATCGAAGCAACTCACTTTCCGGAAGAGCGGGTCGCCTGGTCGAGGACCCGGTTTACGACGGCATCGGCGTACTTGTTTTGGTTGCGCGGCACGTGCCGAACGTCGACGTGTGAGAAAGCCCGCAACACCGCTTTGACGCGCTGGTAGAGAGGTTGCAGGCCCGGATGCTTCACGCGGTACTCACCGCGCAGTTGTTTGACCACCAACTCGCTGTCCAGCCGAATCGCGAGGGAGTGCAGCCCCAGATCGCGCGCCGCCTCCAGCCCGGCCAAAAGCCCCGTCCACTCGGCGACGTTGTTGGTCGCGATGCCGAGATACCGGCCCACCTCGACGAGTACGGTGCCATCGGCGGCAAACAGGACCGCACCGCCGGCAGCCGGGCCGGGATTACCCCGCGAGCCGCCATCGGCGAAGAGTGTAGCTTCAGGCGGAGCCGAAGCGGAGGAGGATCCCATCGCCGCCGACAGTTCGGCGGCTATGCGCATTTACCGCTTCTCGAAGTCGAGCGCCAGCGAGTTGATGCAGTAGCGCGTCCCTTCCGGCCCGGGACCGTCGTCGAAGACGTGACCCAGATGCGAGTCGCATTTCCGGCAGCGCACCTCGGTGCGAATCATTCCGTGGCTGCGATCTTCCAGCAACCGGACGTTCTCAAGCTGGTACGGATGTGTGAAACTCGGCCAGCCGCAGCGGGACTCGAACTTCGCCTCCGAGGCGAAGAGCGGCGCTCCGCAGCCCCCACAGCGGTAGGTGCCTGTCTCGGCGTTGTGCAGCAGCGCCCCCGTGTTCGGGGGCTCGGTCGACGCCCTTCGCAAGATCCGATAGCGTTCGGGGCCCAGGTCGCGTAGCCATCGCTCTTCGCTCCTGACGATTTTGGGGTTGCCGCCGGGCGTTTCCATCACTTTCTTAAGACGCGCGCCAACGGCTTAGGGATGCGTGACCGTTCCAAGCCTTCCCACAGCCGGACATGCAAGCATACGGTGATGGAACAGCAACATCATGCCCTCGAGGCCAAGACGGTTTATATCGAACTGATCGGCGAACTCGAAAGGCGAACCGTCGACGCCCTAGGCACAGCGCTTGCCGAGGTCGGCGACGCCGCAGTTGTCGTGTCGCTCAAACGCGCGCAGGGAACGCGCTGGAATGGTTTGCTGGCGCTTGCCGATCTGTGCGCGAAGCAGCGCGCCGCGGGGCGCGTCATCCTGCTCTCCACCTCTCGCACCGTCCGCGCGCTTCTACGCGCGATAGATCCGTCGCTCATCTGGCTAAAGGACGGCGAATCCCCAACTTTCTGGCGGCACGTCATCATCGCCCAAACAAAACGCGCGGCGCAAGCCGCCTCCAGTACCTCGTAGGACTGCGGAGCCGCCCCTTTATCGCGACGCCGCATGAGCTTGTCAACCTAGGGCGAAGTTACGCGGCCGTGCGAAAGGACGGCGATTCCAAGATCCCCAGGGCGGCGTTGCTGATCGTCGCTCTGGCGACGCTCTTCCGCCTCGTCGCGGCAGCGCGAATTCCGCTGACCGAAGACGAAGCCTACTACTGGTCGTGGAGCCGGCATCTCGCGTTCGGCTACCTAGATCATCCGCCCGCGATAGCCTGGGCCATCGCTTCTGCGTCGTTTCTCGGCCGCAGTCCGCTTGCCGTTCGGCTGCCCTCTATCGTTTTCGAAGCGCTTGCAGCTCTCGCGCTCGGACGAACTGCGAGGTTGCTCGCCGGCAATGCACGCGCCGAGATCGCCGCAGCGACGATCTTCACGCTACTACCCGAACCGAGATTGCTCATCGGCGAAGCGCTTCCCGACGGCCCGTTTCTCTTTTTTTGGGCGCTGACGCTGTGGATGGCGGTTCGTGCGACCAAGTGGCCGACGCCGCGCACGATGGCGTTGCTAGGGCTGGCGCTCGGGGGGGCGCTCCTTTCGCGCTATTTCGGCTGGCCGCTGCTCGCAGGTGTCGTCGCCTATTCGCTCGCGCCCGAGCACCGCAGTCTCTGGAAGCGCGGCTTTTGGATCGCACCGCTGGTCGCCGCAATCGTATACGCACCGTTCATAGTCTGGAACGCGACCCACGATTGGATTAATCTCGCGTTCACGCTCGTCAACCGGCAGATGCCGCATGCGTTTTCGATCGGAAGTATCTTCTATTACTCGACGCTGCGAACGTTCGCCGTTGGATTGGTGCTTTGGGTGGTCGCCTATTACACGGTCATTCGCCCGAGATACACACTGCTCGCCTGGACTGCGCTGCCGTTCGCGTCACTGCTCCTTCTCCTCGCCTTCTTCGAAACCGTCGAATCCTACTGGTTGCTCGGTCCGCTCGCCTCTTTATGCGTCGGAATCGGAATCGCGTACGCGCGCCGGCCGCAACGCGCGCGCCGCATGTGGGCGCTGCTCTGGGCACCCCCGGTCGCCTACAGCTTGGCGGCAGTCATCTTTTGGGTGGTCCCCCAAGGTCTGCAAGCATCCATACTCCGCGCATCGCACGAGGGGTTGAAAGGGCCGCTTTTCTCATCGGTCTACGTCTACCAGCCGCTTGCCGCTCAGGCGCGGGCGCTCGCCGCACCGCGTGGCGCCGTCGTGCTGACGAACGAGTACGAGATCGCCTCCGAACTCGCATTTAACGGCCTATCGCCTCTGATCGTCGGCTCGGCACCGCAAGTCGCACAATGGCGGATGTGGAACTCGGGCTCGATTCCCGAGCGTGCGCTCGTCCTCACATTCCTACCCATCGCTCGCACGCCTGGATTCGAGCGGCTGCTCGAGCATGCATTCGCGCGCGTACGCTCCGGTCCGACGCTGAGCTACACCTTCGCCGGCACGAGCGAAGGTACGTTTTATTCGACGTGGTGTTCGCGGCCGGTACGCGACGCCGCCGTAATTCTCTACGGTCGCTTCAACGACATGTAGTGCACCGCGCCCTGCTAGTCGATGCGCTTGCGAAAGCGGAGCACGGCGGTCGCGAAGACGACGAATCCGAAGAACATGAGCAGCAGGATCTGCGGCCAGAGGTACCCGATGCCGACCCCCTTTACGATGATACCGCGAACGATCGTCAGGAAGTACGTTAGGGGAACCAGATACGAGAACCATTGCAGGACGCGCGGCATCGCGGCGACCGGAAAGATGAATCCTGAGAGCAGCATGCTCGGCAGCAGGAAGAACTGAACGAGTTGGACGGCCTGAATGTAGGTCTTGGCGATCGTCGAGATCAGCGTCCCAAGGCCGAGCGTCGTGAAGAAAAAGACGAGCACCGTGAAATAGAGCAGCAGGACGCTCCCCGCAATCGATACGCCGAACCAGAAGACCGCGAGCAACAGGATGGTCGTCACGTTGATGTACCCGATGGTCATGAGCGGGAGCATCTTGCCCAGAAGAAGCTCTGAGGAGCGGATCGGGCTGACGATCAACTGTTCGAGCGTGCCGAGCTCGCGCTCGCGCACGATCGTGCTCATGCTCAAGAAGGTCATCGTGAACTGCATGACGAGCGCGAGCACGCCGGGCACGAGAAACAACTCCTGGCGCAGCCCCGGGTTGTACCAGGCGCGAGCGCGAATGTCGACGCCGACTTGGGGAGCCGGAACCCCGCTCATCTGAAGCTGTTTGATCTGCATCCGCTGCGTAACGCTGGAGCCGATTGCCTGAGCGACCGAGAGAGCGGTGCGCGCTGCGGTCGCATCCGAGGCATCGACCGCAACCATGACCTTTGGAATCTTTTTCTGGTGCAGCAGCGTGGCGTAATTCGGCGGGATTACGATGCCCGCAAGCGCTTGGCCGCCGTCGATTCGCCGCACGACGCCATTCATGCTCCTGGCTACGTATTTGATCGAGAAATACTCCGAGTTCGTGAACGCGCGCAGCAGTTGGCGGCTCTCCGCGGTTTGGGAAAGATCCCAAACGACCGTGGGTTGATACCGAACGTCGGTCGAGAGATAGCCGTACAGCACGACTTGGATCAGCGGCAGGAGCATCGTTGCGGCGACCGTGCGCCGATCGCGGAAGAATTGCGTGTATTCTTTTACGGCGATCGTCCAGACCCGGTTCCAATTCACGCCGGTCTCCCCGCCTTCACGATGCCCGCGAAGACGTCTTCGAGCGAGGGCGTGATCGGCGCGAGCCGCTGGACTCCAAGACCTCGCGCGTCGATCGTATTCTGCAGTCGCGCGACGTCATCGCTGCGCTCGACCGTGACGTGCAGCGAAGATCCGTACATCGACGCGCTGCGCACGAACGGCGCATCCTCGACGGCATCGAGAATCCGCAGGTTTTCCCGCGAGAGAATCTCGACGGTGACGCCCGCGCTGGGTGCGCGCTTGAGCTCCGCAGGCGCGCCGAGCGCGATGATGCGCCCGCCGTAGATGAAAGCGAGCCGGTCGCAATGCTCGGCTTCATCCAGGTAGTGTGTCGTGACCATGACTGTCGTGCCATCCTCTGAAAGATGCACGATCAGATCCCAAAACTCGCGCCGCGATAGCGGATCGACGCCGGAGGTCGGCTCGTCGAGGAAGACCATCTGCGGCCGGTGCAGCAGGGTGCATGCTAAAGCGAGACGCTTGCGGTATCCACCCGGCAAGGATCCTGCGAGCTGCGTGCGGCGTTGCGCCAGACCGATCCGCTCCATCCATTCCTCGACGGCGTCGCGCTGGTGCGCGCCGTACATCCCAAAGAGGCCGGCATAAAGACGCATGTGCTCCTCGACCGTCAGGTCGCTCCACAGGGTCGATCCTTGAGACATGTAGCCACTGCGCGTCTTGACGGCCTCCGGATCGCGTGCGACATCGTATCCGAGAACCTCCGCGCGGCCGGCGGAGGGCTGCAAGACACCGCAGAGCATGCGGATCGTCGTCGACTTCCCGGCGCCGTTCGGCCCGAGGAATCCCCATATCTCGCCGGCGTGGATCTCGAACGAGATGCCGTCCACGGCAACGAAATCTCCAAACTTCCGCGTGAGCGACTCTGCGCGCACGGTCGTCGCGCCGATCACAAGGCCATCTTCGCCACGAAGGCATCTTCGAGCGACGGCGGGATCTCGCGTAGCGACGCCTCGCCGATGCCGGCGCCGAGCAGCCGCGTTCGTATCTGCGGAATCGCCTGCGAGGCCGACGCGACCAAGGCATGCAGCGTCTCGCCGAATATCTGGTCGCGACG
>JAJXWN010000133.1 GCA_021781595.1 bacterium
GGCACGCGCTCTGCCAGGACGACGACGGCGATCGCCGCCAGAAAATAGATGTAGATCATACCTTCTCGGGGAGCGTTTCGCCGAGCAGACCGGATGGGCGAAAGACGAGTGCGAGGATCAGGATCGCGAAGACCGCGACGTTGCTCCACTGGCCGCCGAATAACCAGGTTGCAAACGACTCCACGATGCCGATCAAGAAGCCGCCCAGCATCGCGCCGGCGATATTGCCGATGCCGCCCAGCACCGCAGCGGTAAACGCCTTGAGGCCGGCGCCGAAACCGTTGAAAAACCAGGTCGACTGATAGTAGACGCCCGAGACGAAGCCGGCCACGCCGGCCAGCGCGCTGCCGACCAGAAACGTAATCGCGATCGTCTTGTTGATATCTATGCCCATCAGCTGGGCCGCATCGCGGTCTTGCGCCGTCGCGCGCATCGCCCGGCCCACGCGCGTGCCGTGGACGAAGAGCTGCAGCGCCAGCATCGTCACGACGGCCAAACCGACGACGACGAACTGCTGCAGGGAGATCGCGACGCCCGCGACGGTTACCGCCGGATTGGGAAGAATCGCCGGAAACGACACGGGCGACGGGCCTTTCCACACTTGCATCGCGTTCTCGAGAATGAACGAGACGCCGATCGCCGTGATGAGCGGCGCCAGGCGCGGTGCGTTGCGCAGCCGCCGGTACGCCAACCGCTCGATCAGCACGCCGACGATGCCGCAGAGGAGCGCCGCTCCGAAGAGCGCTAGCCCAGCGTCGATTGCCAACGCCGGCCCGTGGAGTTCGCCGGTCGCCCCGAGCAAGCCAAGAATCGCAAGCGAAAAGAACGATCCCAGCGTATAGACGTCGCCGTGCGCGAAATTGATCAGCCCGATGATGCCGTAGACCATCGTGTAACCGAGCGCGATCAACGCGTAGATGCTGCCGAGCGAAATGCCGTTGATCAATTGCGCGAGAAACTCGTGCATGAGGTGACGCGCCTACTTCGTTGTGAGATTGCTCTGGCTAATGAAGTACGGCGCTCCGTTCTTGAATCCGTAAAGACTGATAACCGGGTTCTGGATATCGCCGGCGGCGTCGAAGCTCACGGGGCCTATCGGCGTCTGCAGGTTATCGGTCGCGGCAACCTGCGCAAGTACCCGCGCGCGCGCCGGCATAGCGCCGCCGCCGGCCGCGATCGCCCGTTCGATAGCCGCGATCGCCACCTGCGCCGCAGCATACGCATTGGCGCTATATGGGCCGATCGGCTCGTGATAACGCGCCGTATAGGCTTTCAGGAACGCTCGCGCCGCGGGCAGTCTCTCCGCGTTTGGTGCAGCTAACGTGAAATACGACCCATCGGCCAGTTTGCCGGCGACCGTCGCGAGATCCGCGATCCCGTCGCCGCCGATGAACGACACCTTGCCCAACCCGACGTCGAACATCTGCTTGCGAAGCAGGCCGCCGCCCGTGCTCGTGACGCCGCCGTAGAAGATCGCTTCTGGTTTGGCTGCGGCAATCTTGATGAGCAGTGATCTGAAATCTTGCGTGTCTTGCGCCAGGTGGTCGTGCCCGAGCACCGTGCCCCCGAGCAGGCGGAAGTCGTGGTCGAAACGGTTGGCCAAGTCCAGGCCGTACGTTTCGTTGTCGTCGATGACGTAGATGCGCCCATAGCCGAGCTTACGTGCGAAGCGCGCGAGCGCTGCTCCTTGGAGCGAATCGGTGGTGCAGACGCGGAAGAATGCGTTACGTGCGGGGTTGGCCCGGCGCAGATTCGCCGCCGCCTTGCCGAGCGTTAGGCCGTCGCTTACGACCGATGGGCCGATCTGCGCCAGACCGGCCGCGTTGGTGATCGGAATCTCGGCCGCCGCCACGTTGGAGTTGTACGGCCCGACGACGGCGAGCACGGCTGCGTCGCTTACGAACGAGCGCACGTTGCTCGCGCCTTGCTGCGGGCTGTGCACGCCCTGCAGCGAGTCGTCCAGCGGATCCGCTCGCAGCGTAAAGCCACCCGGAAGACCCTTCTTCTGCGCTTGCTCGATCGCCAGCAGCGCCCCTTGTTCGGTACTGATGCCGACCGATGCGTCGGCTCCCGAGAGCGGCAGATCGATACCGATCTTTACGATCTTCCCCGCCGCCGCTCCCGGCGAGCCGGAGGAACCGCCCGAGCATGCCGCCAGCAGTCCGGCCACGACCGCGACCACCAGTACTCGAGTCACCGATCCCATCGAACGCATGGCGAGTCTCCCCAGAGCATCTGAAGACGACGCCGGAGGGCGCCGTCGGTATCACGGTGGGTTACGCCGGGTTGGGACGCATCCCTCCGCTCGCGTCGAACGGGTCGAGCTCCCGCACCGCGGCCGCATTGAAATACGCGGCGCGCGGGTGATGGAGAATGATGGCAGCCGTCGACTGCTCCGGCACGATCTGGAAAGCGGCCGTCAGCGAGACCCCGATCGCCGACGTCGCATCCAATATGCGAAACGCGGTCTCGTGCTGCGAGAGATCCGGGCACGCGCCGTATCCCCACGAGTAGCGTTTGCCGCGCTCGCCGGGCAGGGAGAGCTCGCGCCGTATGCGCCGGTGCGACCATTCGGCGAGCGCCTCCGCGCTCTGCACCGAGAACCCGTGCATGAAATACGACTCGGTGTATTCTCCGGCCGCGTGCAGCGCCGCGGTGCGCTCGGCCGCGAGCGTGCCGACCGTGACGACCTGCAGCGCGACGACGTCGATGCCGCGTCCGCCCTCGGGCGCACGAACGTAATCCGCGAGACAGAGATGTTCGCCGCCGAGCTGCCGGGCGAACGAAAAGCGCGCTAACTCGTTCGAAGCGTCGGCCGGTTCGTAGAGGATGATTTCGTCGCCGGCACCGGACGCGGGAAAGTAACCGTAGACGACGCGCGGCTCGAGGAGCCCGCCGGCGGCCGCCTGCGCTTGATAGCGCTCCAAACGCGGCTTGAAATCGTCCTCGATCAGGCGTTCGAAGGCCACCCCCTTCGTATTCGCCGCACCCCAGGAAAGCCTATAGAGGCTGCGCAAATCGAAGCACGGCCATAGTTCCGCGAAATCGACCCCGCGCACGGTGCGCGTTCCCCAAAAAGGCGGCGCCGGAATAGCGGCGGGTTCGGATCTCACCGCAGAGGCGATCGCCGGCGCGCTCGTCTTCGGCACCGCAGCCGAGCCCGCGTCGCGCTGCGCGAACGCCTCGCTGCGAGCGCGCTCGACCAGCGCGGCACGCCGCGGCTCGCCGGCGGTCAGTGTCTCCATTATTGCGAGGCCTTCGAAGGCGTCCTTGGCGTAGAACAGACCGGGCTCGAAGAAACGCGCGCCGTTGTCGAGAAGTGCGATGCGCCGCCCGAAATCGCGATTGATCGCGGCACCGCCCACGAGAACCGGGAACGCCAAGCCGCGCGCGTCCTGCTCTTGCACGCAGATCGGCATCTGTTTGCTCGTCGAAACCAGCAGCGCCGAAAGACCGATCGCGTCGGCTTCGACTTCGACGGCCTTCTCGAGGATGGAATGCATCGGAACCTGCTTGCCGAGATCGTAGACCGTGTAGCCGTTGTTCGAAAGAATCGTGTTGACGAGATTCTTGCCGATGTCGTGCACGTCGCCGAAGACCGTCGCCAGCACCACTTTGCCTTTGCTCGTGCCCTCCTTCTTGTCGAGAAATCGCTCGAGGTGTGCGACAGCCTTCTTCATCACCTCTGCCGACTGCAGGACGAACGGGAGAATCAGTTCGCCGGATCCGAACTTGTCGCCGACTTCCTTCATTGCCGGCAGCAGTACGTTGTTGAGCACGTCGACCGGATCGCGCGCCCGCAGAGCCTCGTCGATCTTCGCCTCGATGCCGTCCTTGCGCCGCCGCAGAATCGCGTTGTGGATGCGCACCTCCGGCGGCTCCCCGGCATCGTCGCCCTTCTCGCCTTGCGCCTGCCGAACCGTGCCCCGCGCTTCGAAGTGTTCGATGACGCGTTGCAGCGCTTCGGGCCGGCGGTTGAAGATGAGATCGTCGCAGAGCTCGCGCTGTACCGTGTCGAGCTCGGCGTAAGGCGTAATCTCCTGAGGATGCACGAGCGCCATATCGAGCCCCGCCTCGACGCAGTGGTGCAGAAACGCCGAGTTGAGCGCGGCCCGCGCTGCCGGCTTCAGGCCGAACGAAACGTTGCTCACCCCCAGCGACGTTAGGGCGCCCGGCAGCTTGCGCTTGATGAGTTTGATGCCCTCTATCGTGGCGATCGCCGACTCGAGAAACTCTTCCTCGCCGGTCGCCAGCGTAAACGTGAGCGCGTCGAAGATCAACGCGCCCGGCGGGAGACCGAACTCCGCGGTCGCGATGCGATAGATGCGCGTGGCGATGGCGAGCTTCTCCTGCGCCGTCTTTGCCATACCACGTTCGTCGATCGTGAGCGCGACGACGGCGGCTCCATGTTCCTTGACCAGCGGCATGATCGCGTCGATACGTGCGCGTCCGTTTTCGAGATTGACGGAGTTGACGATCGCGCGACCTGGGTCGGCTTCGAGCGCCGCCCGGATCACCGTTGCCTCGGTCGAATCGATCATCAGCGGAGCCTCGACCGATTGAGCGAGCCGGCGCACCACCGCCCGCATCTGCTCGTCTTCGTCGGTGCGCTCCGTGAGCGCGCAGCAGACGTCGAGCACGTGGGCGCCGCTATCCACCTGCTCGCGCGCGACGAGCACGATCTCGTCGTAGTCGCCCGAGAGCAGCAACCGCTTCATGCGGCGCGAGCCCTGCGCATTGATTCGCTCGCCGACCAGGAGCGGCCGGGGCTCCTGTTCCAGGCAGATCGCCGTCATCGCCGACGCGGCATATTGTTTGGGCTTGGGCTCGGGCCGGCGCCCGGTACGCCCCTCGACGGCCTTGCAGAGCGCTTCGATATGGGCGGGCGTCGTACCGCAGCAGCCGCCGACGACGTTGACGCCGAACTCACGCACGAAGGCGCCGAGTTCGGCCGCGAATTCGTCGGGCGTCTCGGGGTAGATCGTCTCTCCGCTCGGTCCCATCAGCGGCAACCCGGCGTTCGGCATGACGCTGATATACTTGTCGGACATCTCGCTCAGGTAGCGCATAGAATCTCGCATCTGCGCCGGCCCGGTCGAACAGTTGAGCCCGATTGCGTCGACTGCAAGCGCGCCGAGAACCGCGCAGATCGCGCGAATGTCGGTGCCGAGCAGCATGCGCCCCTCGGTGATGAGCGTCGGCTGCGCTTGGATCGGTACGCGCCGCATCCCGCGGTCGAACTCGCGCACGATGCCGGCGATCGCGGCTTTCAGCTCCAGCAGATCCTGCATCGTTTCGAGCAGCAAGAGATCGACGCCGCCGTCGACGAGCGCACGAGCCTGCTCGCCGTAGATCTCCGCGAGTTGCGAAAAGTCGATCTTGGAGAGCGCTGGATCGGACGAGGAGACGAGCATCCCCGTCGGGCCCATCGAACCGGCGACGAAGCGCGGGCGGTTCGGCGTCGCAAACTTCCCGCATGCGGCGCGAGCTAACTGCGCGGCCGTACGGTTCACCTCGACGACACGCTCTCCCAGATCGTACTCGTCGAGTTTCAGGCGCGACGCTGTGAACGTGTCGGTTTCGACCACGTCGGCGCCGGCGTCCAAGTAGCTCTCGTGGATGCTCTGAACGATCTGCGGGCGCGTTAGGACCAGCGCTTCGTTACAACCGTGGTATCTTACCCCACCGAAATCTTCGGCGGTCAACTCCAACGCCATGAGCTGCGTGCCCATGGCGCCGTCGAATACCAGCACGCGTTCGTCGAGCCGGCGTAAATACTCACTCAATTCGTGCGAATCTCTCCAATGGGTCGTCCGGCTCGATTATACACGACGGGCCTCGCAAAGCCTCCGAGTTCGGCAAGCGCCGTTTCGCCGAGCGCCCCCAATCGCTTGAGCAGCTCGACCGCGGCCGGCGCGCGCCCGCGCGAGCTCCCGTCGGCGACCTTCAGAACCAAGCCGGCGCCCCGAGCGATTAGGGCGTCTCCGTGCACGCCTTCGGCGCCGCCTTTGCAGACGATCGTGCCGCCTCCGGCGCGCATGACGGCGCTATCGAACTCTCCGGTGCCGGCGATATACTCGGGATGCGCGAGCATCGCGTCGCGAACGGTCTGCAGCGCCTGCGCATCGGCATCGGCGATCCCGTCGAGCGTTGCCAAGCGCATGAAGGAGATCGCGGCCGCGCGGAGCGCAACGGCATAAACCGGGATGCCGCACCCGTCGACGCCGAGCACCATCTCCTCGACGCGCGTGCCGGAGAGCCGCGCGCAGAGCGCCAGGATCCGCCGTT